>NZ_JBFTPD010000042.1:0-49718 GCF_056398305.1 Rhizobium sp. 01T444 | reverse complement strand
ACATTAGGTGCCGGCGATGTCTCTACTCCATCTGCTTTCGTTGCAGGACGAAGAAATCGATCAGATTACAGCAGTCGTTCAGAAATGGTCTTCCGCCCATCGGACGCCCGTGGACAGTCAACGTGGACGCCGGGCGATGTGTGAGGCGGTGAGCATGGTCCTTCTTGCCAAGCAATCGCATGAACTTCTCTATGCAGAGCTTAGCCGCCACATGGACAAGCCAGTTATAGAGTTCGAAACGAACGCGCCTCCACTCGATAATATCCTCTCAGTTGAAACAGCAGGCCTGAAGCTCATTCTGTTCGAGATGAAGGCTGCCGAGCGTGATAGTGGACGCTAGCCAGTGCACCAATCGTTTTTATGGTGCGGAGTCCATGTCCTGGCAAATCCCTCCTCGAGAAGCTTGGTGCCGATCTCTTCCCCATTCGTTCGATAGATGTTGATGAGCGGCCTATGCTTCGGCGTGTGGTCGTAGCCTTTGATTTCGATCCGTAGGCCGCGCTCGTCCAAAAGCTCTTTCAGCCTTCCCTTGGCGATCAGCGCCAGCTTCCGTTCCTTGATGCATTTCGCGTGCGATCCGATCTCCGGGGTGTCAATGCCCGACTGGAACGGCACTCCTCCTCCCAATAACCGCATGAGCTGCCCATCGCAGCGTACGGTGTCGCCATCGACGGCCGTCAGACTGCCGCACATCAAGATAGCTGTTATCATTGCTGGCCAGATCCGTGCGCCGGCCAGCCGCGATAATTCGATGGCTGGTGCTCCCGGCAATACCAGAGGGTGATCGCCTGACTCTCCTCGAAGCCGTAGCATCCCCATTTCGGGCACCTCGATCCGTCGGGCCCTTCGTGGTCGCAATAGTGCTCTACAATCACATTAGCGCCTGGCGCGCTGCTGTGCCCTTCATTGCTCATCACGACTTCCCCGCTTTCCGTTATATCTCATTAGCCGGTGGTAATAGTCTTCCACCATCCGCATAGCCTCTCGGCCATTGGCTTCGTAGCCCTGATGCGGCAAGAGACGTCTCCTCGTCAGAGGGCCATGAGCAGACCACATCCAACGGTCCCTCATCAGGCCGTGCAACTGTTTTGTGATCCGACCGAGCGGCACATCTCCATCCCACCCCATCCAGTCGTCATCGCTCGGAGGATCGCTCTCGTCGATCTGCGTCCGGCGCCATTTGTAGAGGGGTTGGTAGGGACCTTCAATGAAGGTTCCGGCGGCCATTGAGCCGATCGCTCTGGACCCTGAGCGAAGCGCTCATCACGACCATCCCAAGAGCTTCGCTGAATTCATCTGTGCTCGGGCCGCCGGCGGACCATCGCTGGATAGGCTCGCCAGTTACGGACATCAGAAGCTCGCTGCCTGACGGAATGCGGTAGGCCGCAATCTCCCAGCGGTTTTCTCGATCGACAAAGCGCCAGCGTACGACCTGCTTGTTGGGCAGGCGGATCTCGTCAAAACGTCTCATATGTTTCTTTGGGATGATGTTGCGAAAACGATTGAGGGCCGCGCAGCGCTCGTTGGTGTCGAAACAAGGAGGTTGCCGCGCAGCCCACTTACCTTGCAAGGTGTTCTTATTATGTTCTCATTATCTCGAGAGTCAAGCGGCGTCTGATTCCTAGAATAGACCCTTCCGCTTCATGATCTTTAGGGCTGCCTCGACCTCGGCATTGGCTTCCATCATCAGCACACGATGATCCGAAAGTTCGATAAGTGAGATCAGGACCTCCTCTGGCCGCCAGCCCGCTAGCATCGCTCGTTCAACGAGCTCTTCAAAGCCTCCATGTAATGCCTCCTGGCAACGGAGGAAGCGATCGGGATCATTTGGGGGAAGCATCGGCGGCGGGATCTTGCTCATAGCCGGTAACTTGTCCTGCTTGCCTGCCGTGTCAATAGACGGCATTTTAAGCATTTGCTGATGGAGTGGTCTCATGACCAAGCCTCCCAAGTCGAAGCCGCTCCTTCAGGTTGACAAGCCGCTCCGCTCCCGAGCGCGCAAGCCGCGAGATCCTTCGCAGCCAAATCTGCCCCTCGATCCAATGCCAGCGCGCGTCGATCCGTGCCTTGCCCTCCTGAAGTCGAAACCGCCGAAAGGGCCACAGTGGGCCTTCGAAGTGAAGTGGGACGGCTACCGGATCGCAGTGCATATCGAGCCGAAGGGCGTTCGGATCCTGACGCGCGGCGGCCATGACTGGACGCACCGCTTCCCGGCGATCGCGGCGGAGGCAGCGCAGCTCGGCGCGGCGACAGCAATCCTCGATGGCGAAGCCGTGGTTCTCGATGAGCACGGGCGCTCGGATTTCGGCCAGCTACAGCAGTCGCTGGGCGGCCGCGGCGGGAAACTGAACTCCGGCGCATCCGTTTTGATGGCTTTCGATCTTCTGTATTTCGACGGCCACGATCTGATGAACACAGAGCTCTCGACCCGCCGGCACCTGCTCGAAGGCCTGATCGCACCAGGTCGGGAAAGCGCCATCCGGCTATCTGAGGAGGTGGAGGCCGATGCCGAGCAGCTCCTGCGGCTGGCGTGCGAGCACGGGCTTGAGGGGATCATCGCGAAGGATCGCAATAGCGCCTATCGCTCCGGCCGACTTGGTGACTGGCTGAAGATCAAGTGCATCCAGAGCGACAGCTTCTTTATCGTGGGCTGGGAGCGATCGAGCGTAGCGCGAGGGCAGGTCGGCTCATTGCTGCTCGCAGCCTACAGGGGCAGCGACCTAATCTATGTCGGGTCGGTCGGAACCGGGATCAAAGACAGTGAGGCCTGGAAGCTTCGCGGCATCATGGAAAAGCTGACGGTGAAGAAGCCTCCCGTCGCTTACGATGGCCGCCGCAAGGATCTGACATGGCTCCAACCGACCTTGATAGCGGAAATCGAATACCGGGCATGGACGCATGACAGGAAACTGCGCCACGCTTCCTATAAGGGTTTACGCGAAGCACAGGACAATGCCGAAGTGTATCGAGTGCAGAGATAGGCATCTGGGAACGAAAACTTGGCAACTTCGTTTGCCTTAGCGACCTGCGGACTCAGCGGGCGTTTGAGGTGGCGTGTGGACCGGTTACTCATTCACTTCATCCGGCAGCGGATGCCCGACAATGCCGATGTCGATCTCGGTGAACTGATCGACGCTGCTGAACGGTATTTCAAACAACACTTTCATACGAAGTTTGAGGCGCGCGCATTTTTCGATGCGCTTCGCATGGTCCAGCGCGAACGACGCCAAAAAACCGTTCGTCAAACAGCCAGCGAAATGGCTACAGCCCGTAGATGACTCCCATTGTCGCCACCGACGCGGAAGAACGTTCTGGAAACAGTTATTCAGAATGAAAAAAGGACCGAATTCAGAATGAAGCCTCTTGCACTTCTGTTAGGATGATTCTAAATCCGCGCCACCACACGATATTTTGACATATCGGTCAGAGGTGAGGCCTCGTGGCGGAGTGGTGACGCAGAGGACTGCAAATCCTTGTACCCCGGTTCAATTCCGGGCGAGGCCTCCAAAAAATTCCACCGACATAGAAATCCGATCCGCTTCAGAAATGAGGCGCGGCATCGATTCGGCAGTCTCGCATCACCAGATGCCGGGAACTTGGGCGAAATCGAATTGGGCTGGTTTGATGCCGGTGAGTGAATAAAGCGCCCGCAATCCGCCGCTACGCAGGCCCGCCAGATAGCTGGCATCGTCCTCTGCCGTTGGGTTCTCTATCTGCACATCGGGGCCGAGCAGTCGCTGCAGCGCCTGCGCTGAGATACGTGTGAAATTGCAGATGGCGCCGCTTTTGAACTTCACAAGCAGCAGCCGCGCTTCCGGATTGTAGTGAAGCGCTTCGATATCTGGCGATTGAATGGCGAATGTTTGCATGCGGCCAAACTAGCGAAAGCCGCGATTGGCGCAACAATATGGTTGATATAGAGTTAATGGCGCGATCGACTGTGCCGGCTTGATCCGACTGGACGCCGAAATCCATTTTTCCGGCGCGCCGAGCAGGCGGCCAGGAAACTTTTACTGAGAGAGTGCAATCTGTTCAGTTCATCTCGCGGTCCAGGAGCCCGCAGCAGAATATGCCGACGAGTGCTGCGCCGATGAAAAAGTCGAACAGCGTAAAATATTCCAGAATGGCAGACATGGCCTGCTCCTCCTCATTTCCTCCGGTTAGAACAGTATCATGAAATCGCAATTTACTCCACGCAGAAGTTGCAGCTATCGTTTTTCAGCTGTTGCATGTGGGAAGGGGTTTCCGGGATTCTTCAAACGGGTCTCCGGCAAGCCTTGAAAGCATTCGTGCCGGAGATTAAGAGACGGAAGACAGAACCGCTTTCATCGGCGAGAGGATATGATGGATTTCGAAGCAGCACGCGTAAAGATGGTCGACAACCAGGTCCGCACCACGGACGTTACCTCGCATTCGGTGCTGACGGCCTTCCTCACCGTCCCGCGCGAAGCATTCGTGCCGGAGAAGGCGAAGGTGCTGGCTTATATCGACAATGATATCGAGATTGCTCCGGCAACCGCCGGCAATCCGGGCCGTTTCATCATGGAGGCGTCGCCGCTCGCCAAGCTGCTGCAGCTCGCCGCCGTCACCAAGGATGATGCCGTTCTCGAAGTCGGCGCTGGCACGGGGTACGCCTCCGCGCTGCTGTCGCTGATCGCGGGCTCCGTCGTGGCGCTCGAATCGGACGAGACCCTTGCGGCTGAAGCCAAGGCAAATCTCGCCGGCTATGCAAATGTGCAGGTGGCGACTGGCCCGCTTGAGAAGGGTAATGCCGCCGGCGCTCCCTATGATCTGATCTTCATCAACGGTTCGGTTGAAGAGGTTCCCGCGGCACTTCTCGGCCAGCTGCAGGATGGCGGCCGTCTCGTTGTCGTGCAGGGTTATGGCAATGCTGCCCGCGCGAAAGTCTTCGTCAGCGAGCGCGGGGCTGTTTCCGAAAACGTCTTCTTCAATGCTTCGGTCAAGCCGCTGCCCGGTTTCGCCAAGGCTCGTGAATTCGTATTCTAAGGCGTTTCTACCGCCGATTTTTTTGAGCGGGCGCCATGGGCGCCCGTTTTCGTTTCGGCTGTCTTAAAAGCCTTCACAGACTTCGCTTACACTTGGGTAACAAAACTGTGCATGGCTGCATTTGTTTGATTCGCGCTGATTTTTTTCCCCTTTGGGGTATTCTAAGGTCATGGTGATTCGGGTGCATGCTCCACGCCATCCGGTCGTTGTTAAGGGATAACGGGGATAGATATGGCTCAGCCAGGTGTAGTGCGTGAACCGTCCATGGAAGAGATCCTGGCCTCCATTCGCCAGATCATCGAAAGCAATGAGCCAGGCGCCGGAAAGGCGATTTCCGCCTCGCTTCCTCCCGTTTACGGTGCGGAAGAGGACAACGACTCCGAAATCCATCTGACGGTTGACGATACCTATGCCGGCGTCGAGTTCCCGGAGCCGTCTGCGCTGCGTCCCGATCCGCGTTTCGTCGCTGCAAATTCTGCCGGTATTGCGCCTGAGCCGGAAATGCCGGCCCGCGCCATGTCACTTGCCGACGTCGCAGCCCGCGTCCGTGCTGCTTCAGAGCGTAACGCCGTTCAGGCCGGCCAGGCTCTCCGTGACATGCCGCGTGATATGCCCCAGGTGTTCCGCGAACCGCAGCCGCAATTCGAGCCGCAGTCAGCTTATGACGCGCCGCACGCAGCGCCCACCCCCCGCCCGGTCGAGCCGGCTCCGGCTCCCCGCGTTGCCCCCGTCCCCCATCATGCGCCCGAGCCTGCGCCGGTCTTTGCCGAGCAGCGCCTGCCCGAGGTTCCGCAGCCCGCGCTCGTCGAGGAGGCACCCATGCTTCCCGTCGTCGAACAGCGCGTCGAGCCGGTGGCCTTCCAGCCTGCCGAAGTTACACCTTTGCGTGTAGCGGAAGACGTTCAGCCGTCACTTCTGTCCCAGAACACTGGCCTGCAGGTTGCCCGTTCCTTCGAAGAGCTCGCCGCTGCCATCGATGGCGCAGCCGAGCGCCGCTCGCTGGATGAGATTGCCGAAGACATGCTGCGGCCGATGCTGCGCGAATGGCTAGACGACAATCTGCCGACGCTCGTCGAACGCCTCGTGCGCGAAGAGATCGAACGTGTGGCGCGCGGCCCGCGCCGCTGATCGGAAACGCTTTTTCCAGACAAGAGCCGCTCCGGTCTCCGGGGCGGCTTTTTTATTGACTTGGCCGTAACCATCCTATTTACAAAACGCCCATCCTCGAACCTCGAATTGGTCAGAAAATGCTCGAAAAGACCTACGATTCCGCCGCCGTCGAACCGAAAATCGCTGCGAAATGGGATGAGGCCGATGCCTTCCGCGCCGGCGCCAATGCCAAGCCGGGCGCCGACAGCTTCACCATCGTCATCCCGCCGCCGAACGTGACCGGTTCGCTGCACATGGGTCATGCGCTGAACAACACGCTGCAGGACGTCATGGTGCGGTTCGAGCGCATGCGCGGCAAGGATGTGCTCTGGCAGCCGGGCATGGACCATGCCGGCATCGCCACGCAGATGGTTGTCGAGCGCAAGCTGATGGAACAACAGCTTCCCGGCCGCCGCGAGATGGGCCGCGATGCCTTCATCGAAAAGGTTTGGGAGTGGAAGGGTGAATCGGGCGGCCTGATCTTCAACCAGCTGAAGCGTCTCGGCGCTTCCTGTGACTGGTCGCGTGAGCGCTTCACCATGGACGAGGGCCTGTCGCAGGCAGTTCTCGAAGTCTTCGTCACGCTCTACAAGGAAGGGCTGATTTACAAGGATAAGCGCCTCGTCAACTGGGATCCGAAGTTGCTGACAGCGATTTCCGACATGGAAGTCGAGCAGATCGAGCTCAAAGGCAATCTCTGGCATCTGCGCTATCCCCTGGAAGACGGCGTCACCTACCAGTATCCAATCGCTTTTGATGAGGAGGGCAAGCCCACCGAATTCGAAACGCGCGACTACCTCGTGGTTGCGACCACGCGGCCGGAGACGATGCTTGGCGATACCGGCGTTGCAGTTAATCCCAAGGACGAGCGCTACAAGTCGATCGTCGGCAAGCATGTCATCCTGCCGATCGTTGGCCGACGCATTCCGATCGTTGCTGACAGCTACGCCGATCCAACCGCCGGCAGCGGCGCGGTCAAGGTTACGCCGGCGCATGACTTCAACGACTTCGACGTCGGCAGGCGCACCGGGCTGCGTGTCATCAACATCATGAATGTCGACGCCACGATTACCATCAAGGACAATGAGGATTTCCTGGAAGGTCTCGATCATCCGGCCGCCTTGCATGGCGCCTGGGACCGGCTGGAAGGCCAGGATCGTTTCGCTGCACGAAAGATCATTGTCGAGATTTTCGAGGAAGCCGGCCTGCTCGACAAGATCGAGCCGCATAAGCATATGGTTCCGCATGGCGATCGTGGTGGCGTGCCGATCGAGCCGCGTCTGACCGAGCAATGGTGGGTTGACAACAAGACCCTTGCCAAGCCTGCCATTGCCTCTGTTCGCGAGGGCCGGACAAAGTTCGTCCCGAAGAACTGGGAAAATACTTATTTCCAATGGATGGACAATATCCAGCCATGGTGCATCTCACGTCAGCTCTGGTGGGGGCACCAGATTCCGGCCTGGTATGGCCCGGATGGTCAGGTTTTCGTCGAGAAGACCGAAGAGGAGGCGCTGCAGGCCGCCATCCAGCACTACCTGTCGCATGAAGGACCGATGAAGGCCTATGTCGAGGACCTGCTTGAGAACTTCAAGCCGGGCGAGATTCTGGTACGTGACGAAGACGTGCTCGACACCTGGTTCTCTTCGGCCCTCTGGCCGTTCTCGACACTTGGCTGGCCGGACAAGACGCCCGAACTGGAGCGATATTACCCGACCAGCGTTCTTGTCACCGGTTTCGATATCATCCCGTTCTGGGTTGTTCGCATGATGCAGATGGGCCTGCATTTCATGAAGGACGAGGACGATAACCCGGTCGAGCCGTTCCATACCGTCTATATTCACGCTCTGGTGCGCGACAAGAACGGGCAAAAGATGTCGAAGTCCAAGGGCAACGTCATCGACCCGCTCGAACTGATCGACGAATATGGTGCCGATGCCCTGCGCTTTACCCTGGCGATCATGGCAGCCCAAGGCCGCGACGTGAAGCTCGACCCGGCTCGCATCGCCGGCTACCGCAATTTCGGCACCAAGCTCTGGAACGCCACGCGCTTTGCCGAAATGAACGGCGTCAAGAGCGATCCGCATTTTGTGCCGGAAGCAGCCGAGCTCACCATCAACCGCTGGATCCTGACGGAGCTTGCCCGCACGGAACGTGACGTTACGGAAGCGCTTGAAGCCTACCGCTTCAACGATGCCGCCGGTGCGCTCTATCGTTTCGTCTGGAACCAGTTCTGCGATTGGTATCTCGAACTTCTGAAGCCGGTCTTCGGAGGTGAAGACGAGGGTGCGAAGGCCGAAGCTCAAGCGTGCAGCGCTTATGTTCTGGAAGAGATCTACAAGCTGCTGCACCCCTTCATGCCCTTCATGACCGAAGAGCTGTGGGCGCACACGGCGGGTGAGGGCCAGGAACGTGACGGCTTGCTCTGCCACGCCGAATGGCCGTCGCCGTCTTATGCCGACAATGCTGCGGCCGATGAGATCAACTGGCTGATCGACCTCGTTTCCGGCATCCGCTCGGTCCGCTCGGAAATGAACGTGCCGCCGTCGGCCACCGCGCCGCTCGTCGTCGTTGGCGCCAACAGCCTGACGCGTGAACGGCTGTTCCGTCACGACGCGGCCATCAAGCGCCTGGCGCGTGTCGAGGGTATCTCACTGGCGGAATCCGCACCGAAGGGTGCTGCTCAGATCATCGTCGCAGAAGCGACCGCCTGCTTGCCGCTTGGCAATCTGATCGATCTCGCGGCGGAAAAGAACCGTCTCGAAAAGGCGATTGCAAAGGCCGAGGGCGAGATCGCCCGCATCGATGGCAAGCTCTCGAATGAGAAGTTTGTCGCCAATGCCAACCCGGAAGTGGTGGAGGCGGAACGCGAGCGTCACGCCGAACTGACGAGCCAGATCGAAAGCCTGAGGACTGCTCTAGCGCGAGTTAGCGAAGCAGGATAATCGCGGGGAACGAGTATATTATTCCTGAAGGCGCGTTCCCTTGGAGCGCGCCTTTTGCGTTCAAAAGTATGATGATTCTCTTAAATTTGGCCCGTTAGGGCCGCAACCACTGTGGATATCACCCATTTTGGGCATGCTGTGCGCGAAAACTAACACTGTTGTCAGTTTGATACAGCTTCCACTCTTGATGGAAAAAGAATCTAACAGGCCCTTAAAAATCCAGAGATGGAAGAATAGAATTTTATCCATCCGATTTTTTGACGTGCCCGTCAATTAGTTACGTAAATTAGTCATAACGCAACTTCGCGTCGCAGCGGGGCGCCTCGTTGCGATTTGTTAAGTTCACTAGCACAGTGTGATTACATCAATTGCTTGAGTGGGGGAGACACAATGGCAGCGCGTATGTTTTTCAGGGGCGTAACATCGCTCGTTATCCTTTCGGCGCTCGCTTCACCGTCCTTTGCGGGTGGTCTGGAGCGCGGCGGCTATAATATCGATCAGTTGTTCGATACCTCGCCCTTCTCGTTTCAATCGGGCGTTATTTATGTCACGCCCCAGCGCAAGCTGAAGAATGCTCGCGACACGGATACCTCTGTATCTCCAGGGGGGGGCAATCTGAACAGCCGTTCGAGCACCGCCGACGATACCGCGAATTACGCCGTTCCCTATATTGGCTTCAAGGCCGGTTTCGGCGATGCGATCGACTGCCTTGTCGACTATTCCGAGCCCTTCGGCGGGCACACCGATCCCGGCTTGAACTGGGCTGGCGCCAACAACAATATCGAGACGGAGATCAAAACCCGTAATTATGGCGGCACCTGCTCCTATCGCTTCGATGTCGGTCCGGGACAGCTTCGCTTCATCGGCGGCGCCTTCTATCAGGAAGTCGAGGGCTTCAAGGAGCGTCTGGTTTCGACGGTTCCGCTTCTGGTCGGTACGGGTAATGGCATCGGTCGCCTCGATCTCGAAGACAATGGCTGGGGCTGGCGCGCCGGTCTCGCATACGAGATCCCGGAATATGCGATGCGCGCGAGCCTCGTCTATAACAGCCGCGTCAAGTACGACAACCTGACGGGCACGGTAGATCTGACCCAGGTTACCGCACCTTTTGCGCCGCTGAATGCTGCGCCTTACGGACGCGTCACGCCCGTTTTCGGTTCCGCCGAAGCGCCGGATTCGTTGGAATTGAAGCTGCAGAGCGGTATCGCTCCGGATTGGCTCGCTTTCGGTTCGGTCAAATGGACGAACTGGAGTGTCCTTCAGTCCGTGCCCTTCTGCCCGACATCGACAAAGGGCGTGATCGCCTGCACATCTGGCGGTAAGACAGAACTGACTTCGCTCGACCTTCTCTATCGCGACGGCTGGACCATCACCGGTGGCGTCGGCCACAAGTTCAATGACCAATGGGCAGGCGCCGTCAGCCTGACCTGGGATCGTGGCACCAGCCAGGGCTATGGCGCTCAGACCGATAGCTGGACACTCGGTGTCGGTGCAGCCTTCACGCCGACCGAGCACATCGAATGGCGCGTCGCCGGTGCCGTCGGCGTGCTGACGAGTGGTTCGTCTGGCGTCGTGACACAGAATGGCGTCACGTTTGGAGATGATGTCTCCTATTCCTTTGGCAACGATCTGGTTGCTGCGCTATCGACCAGCCTAAAGGTCAAGTTTTAATTCCCTGATTTGAAGAATTGAGGAGCCCGGCAGTGCCGGGCTCTTCTTTGTTTGCCGCTCTTAATCATTCCATCTTCTCGCCTCGTTTTGTGACGATTCAGCAACACTTTTTTACGACGGTTCGCGTATGGTGTCGGCGGGGCGAATTTGTCCATTTCCCGCCACAAAGAGGGCGCAGCGCTATTAGCGGGCGAGGAGATGACAAGCGTAGGGTGTGCGTAAGCAGTAGCATGGGTCGAGTTTTTTCCGGTAACGCCAGGTATCGCGATGGCGCGGGCGAGAAGCCAGCGGCAGCAGCCGTTTTGCTTTTCGCCAAAGGCATTTCCGGCCGGAAATCCGCCCCTTCGGTAGTGTTGCAGATTTACTCGTTTCAATCATTTTCAGTCTCCCGGCATGAAGCTTCGTTCCCCACGGAAGAGTGCGATACCGGTTTGGTCACATTTGCTGTTTACGAAGACGATAAAGGCGGACGGGTGGGGACCTGGGTCGCGAAAGGAGTACCGCAGGCATCACATGCGGGCCGTGCCGGAAGCCGGATGGTTCACAAGGATGTGCTGGTTTTGAAAGAGGGGTATGGGGCTGGAAGCGACGCGGGTAAAGGGGCCTTGGAGCCCGCCGCGGGATCGCTCGCCTGGAAGGAATGCATCCACGCGGGCAGAACGGCGAAAAAAAGCCGCCGCCAGGCGTCTGTGATGAACGAAAGAAACCGGTAAAGATGGTAACGTCCGAGTTCAGATTGTTCAAATTCATGCTGCTCAGCATGTCGATGGCCGTTTCGCTGGCCCTGGCCTGTCCGGTCCTGGCATTCGACATCAAGACGGGCGTGACGAAGGAATCGGGGCCCTTCGATCTCTTCAAATTCGGTTTCAAAGCTTACAAGAACGGTCAGAAGGAAGAGGCGGTCGAGGCCTATAAATACGCCGCCGAAAAGGGCCACACCGGTTCGCGCTGGGCGCTCGCCAATATGTATGCTGACGGCGACGGTGTCGCGCAGGACGATTTCGAGGCCTTCAAGATCTACAGCGAGATTGCACAGCAGGGCGTGGAGCCTGGCTCGGAGGATACCGGCTTCTTCATCAACGCGCTGCTGTCGCTTGCCAACTACTACAAGCACGGCATTTCCGGCAGCCCGGTGAAGATCGATCTCAATCAGGCCCGCCAGCTCTATTTCCAGGTTGCCTCCACCTTCGGCGTTCCCGAGGCGCAGTTCCAGCTAGCGCAGATGATGCTGGCTGGCGAGGGCGGTAGCGCCAATGTCAATCAGGCCAAGAAATGGCTCAATCAGGCCCGCAAGAGCGGCCATCCCGGCGCCATGGCGGTCTTCGGCAACATCCTCTTCGATGAAGGCCAGTCTGCTCGCGGTCTCGCGCTGATGACGGCGGCTCTCGATCGCTGTAAGCCGAAGGATTGCAGCTGGATGCAATCGCTTCAGGAAGATGCCTTCTCGATCGCCAGCGAAGCGGATCGGCGCACGGCCGTATCCCTGTCGCACACGATTGCGAGCGGCTCGGACGATTGAGTTTTCGAGCAATTACAGCAAAAGTGCTTAGCGGTTTTGCGTCCGGAATTGCGTAAAACGGAAGTGCTTTAAATCTCAGGCAGCGAAATCGAAGTAAGCGACGACGGGCACGTGGTCCGACGGCTTTTCCCAGGCACGCACATGCTTTTCGATGGCCGCTGACGTCATGCGGTCGGCGGCTTCCGGCGACAGCATCAAATGGTCGATGCGGATGCCGTTGTTCTTCGGCCAGGCGCCGGCCTGATAATCCCAGAAGGAATAGAGCGCCGTCGCATCGGTTGCCGAACGCACCGCATCGGCGAGACCGAGATTTTCCAGCCGGCGGAAGGCTTGGCGCGTCTGCGGCAGGAAGAGTGCATCGCTTTCCCAGACCTTCGGGTCGAAGCAGTCATGCGGCTCGGGAATGACATTGTAGTCGCCGGCCAGAATGAAAATTTCCTCGTATTCAAGGCGCTCGGCCGCGAACTTGCGCAGCCGTTCCATCCAGGCGAGCTTGTAGGGGTATTTTTCCGTTTCCGGCGGGTTGCCGTTCGGCAGGTAGAGGCAGCAGACGCGCGCCACCTTGTTGCCGGGCAAGGAGAAGACGGCTTCGAGAAAACGCGCCTGCTCATCGAGCGGATCGCCCGGCAGGCCGCGATTGACTTCGGATGGTGAGCTCTTGGAAAGAATGGCAACGCCGTTGAAGCCCTTCTGTCCATGCGTTTCGACATGGTAACCGAGCGCCTCGATTTCCAGCCGCGGGAAGCCTTCGTCGACCGTCTTGATTTCCTGCAGGCAGACGATATCAGGACTGGAATCCTTCAGCCATTGCGTGAGGTTGTCGATACGCGCCTTGACGCCATTGATGTTCCAAGTCGCGATCTTCATGGCTTCATCCTGCTCTCTGTGCTGAACGCTCTTTTATCTCGCTCCCGCGTCAGCGGACAAGACAAGAAACCGGCCGGAAGAAAATCTTCGGCCGGTTATCAATGGAAAGTCGTTCAAAGTCGTTCTTGGATCAGATCGCGAAGCTGGTGCCGCAGCCGCAGCTTGCCACCGCATTCGGATTCTTGATCTGGAAGGACTGGCCGAGCAGGTTGTCGACGAAATCAATCTCGGAGCCTGCCATGTAGACTAGCGAGAGACTGTCGATCAGCACCTTGGCATCATTCTTCTCGACGACGATATCGTCGTCAGCTGCGCCATCCACAAGATCGAACTTGTAGGAAAAGCCGGAACAGCCACCACCTTCGACGGAGACGCGCAGCGCGCTCTTGCCGGGATCGCTGCCGACGATAGCGGCAATACGCTTTGCCGCGGCATCGGAAAGGGTTACATTCACTTCAGTCATTCTTCCTCCTGCCGGGGTCAAGATCCGGAGAGAATTCTTTTTCGGCGTTTGATATTCAAACGCATGATATCAAAGAAACTTATCATGTTCCTTCGGTAAAGGACAGGATCTGGCGAAGCGGACAATGAAGCGCCTCTTTGCCGTTTCTGTAAGCTATAGGTATGAAGAGCGGATAGCCGCGTCAATGGGCAAGGCTACAACGCGTTAGTGACGGTGAAGAATGAGCTTCGACAGGCATGCATTGGGTTTCGGTTATGGCGAACGGGCGGCTTATGCGGCAGATCCATGGAACTCGCGCGGGCGTCTCTATCACGAGAGCGGCAGCCCGACGCGTTCCGATTTCCAGCGAGACCGCGATCGCATCATCCATACGACCGCCTTTCGCCGGCTGAAGCATAAGACGCAGGTTTTCATCGCCCAGGACGGCGACCATTACCGCACGCGCCTGACACACACGATAGAGGTAGCACAGATTGCCCGCGCGCTTGCCCGCGCCCTGAAGGCTGACGAGGACTTGGCCGAGGGCGTGGCGCTCGTCCACGATTTCGGCCATACGCCCTTCGGCCATACCGGCGAGGATGCGCTGCATGAAGAACTGCTGCCCTATGGCGGATTCGATCACAATGCCCAATCCTTGCGCATCGTCACCAAACTCGAGCGGCGTTATGCCGAATTCGACGGCATCAATCTGACCTGGGAAAGCCTCGAAGGCCTCGTCAAGCACAATGGTCCGCTGCTGACGGCCGATGGCGTCGGCACGCGTGGACCGGTGCCGCAGCCGATTCTTGATTATTGCGAGCTGCACGATCTGGAACTTGCGAGCTATGCGAGCCTGGAAGCCCAGGCAGCAGCGATTGCTGATGATATCGCCTACAATACCCACGACATCGATGACGGTCTGCGCTCGGGCTACCTGAATTTCGAGATGCTGGAGGAAATTCCGTTCCTTGCCGGGCTAATGGCCGAGGTAAGGGAGCGCTACCCGCATCTGGAGCCGAGCCGCTTCACGCATGAAATCATGCGCCGCCAGATCACGCGCATGGTTGAGGATGTCATCGGTGTGGCGCAGAAGCGCCTGGCAGAGCTGAAACCGCAGAGTGCCGATGATATCCGTAAGGCGGATCATGTGATTGCGACCTTTTCGGATGAGATGGCCGAGACCGACAGGCAGATCAAGGCGATGCTCTTCAAGCGCATCTACCGGAATGCAGATATTATGCGCATCCGCGCTGGTGCCGCCCAGATCGTCAAGGATCTCTTCGGCGCCTACATGGCCAATCCCAAGGAGATGCAAAGCCATTATTGGGTCGACCATATCGCCGGCCTTTCCGATGCGCCGAAAGCGCGGCATGTCGGCGATTATCTGGCCGGCATGACGGATACTTATGCCATCAGTGCCCACAGGCGATTGTTTGACCACACTCCGGATTTGCGATAGGCAGCGGGCGCCCGGCAGCCGCCGGCAAACCCGTTGGCACGGCCTGTGCATGGAAGAATGCGATGAACCTTTTTACCGATTTTGAAGCCAGGATTAAAAACGCCCTTGAACAGCTCGATCTGGTCAAGGAAAAGCGATCCGAGCTCGATTTCGGTCGCATTGCAGTCGAGCCGCCGCGTGATGCGAGCCACGGCGATGTGGCGACCAACGCCGCCATGGTGCTTGCCAAGCCGCTTGGCACCAATCCGCGCGCGCTTGCCGAAATCATCATTGCCAAGCTGCAGGAAGACACCGACGTCGCCGAGGTTTCGGTTGCCGGCCCGGGCTTCATCAATATCAGGCTCTCCGTCGGCTACTGGCAGCGCCTGCTTGCCTCGATGATCCAGTCAGGCACCGGCTACGGCCGCTCGGGCCTGGGGCAGGGCAAGAAGGTCAACGTCGAATATGTCTCGGCCAACCCGACGGGCCCCATGCATGTCGGTCATTGCCGCGGCGCCGTCGTCGGTGACGCGCTGGCAAACCTGCTTGCCTTTGCCGGCTACGATGTCGTCAAGGAATATTACATCAACGATGCCGGCTCGCAGATCGATGTGCTCGCTCGTTCCGTCTTCCTGCGTTACCGCGAGGCGCTCGGCGAGAAGATCGGCGAGATTCCGTCAGGTTTCTATCCCGGCGACTATCTGGTCCCGGTCGGAGAATCGCTCGCTGCCGAATATGGCGTGCGCCTGCACAACATGCCGGAAGAGCAGTGGATGCCGATCGTCAAGAATCGCGCCATCGAGATGATGATGGTGATGATCCGCGAGGATCTGGCCGCTCTCAACGTCCACCACGATATCTTCTTCTCCGAGCGCACGCTGCATGCCAACGGCGCGGCTGCCATTCGCACGGCGATCAACGACCTGACCTTCAAGGGCTATGTCTACAAGGGCACGCTGCCGCCACCGAAGGGCCAGCTTCCTGAGGATTGGGAAGACCGCGAACAAACGCTCTTCCGCTCGACTGAAGTCGGTGACGATATCGACCGTGCGCTGATCAAGTCGGACGGTTCCTATACCTATTTCGCTGCCGACCTTGCCTACTTCAAGAACAAGTTTGACCGCGGCTTCGACGAGATGATCTATGTGCTCGGCGCCGACCATGGTGGCTACGTCAAGCGTCTCGAGGCGGTTGCGCGCGGCGTTTCCGACGGTAAGGCGAAGCTGACGGTGCTGCTCTGCCAGCTCGTCAAGCTCTACCGTGACGGTGAGCCGGTGAAGATGTCGAAGCGCTCGGGCGATTTTGTCACATTGCGCGATGTCGTCGAAGAAGTCGGGCGTGATTCGGTCCGTTTCATGATGCTTTACCGCAAGAACTCGGAGCCGTTGGACTTCGATTTCGCCAAAGTAACGGAACAATCCAAAGATAATCCGGTCTTCTACGTGCAGTATGCGCATGCCCGCTGCATGTCCGTCTTCCGGCAGGCGAAGGAAGCCTTCCCGGATCTCGCCCCGACACCGGAGCTTTTGGCGCAATCCGTTGCAAGCATTACGGATTCTGCCGAATTGCAGCTGATTGCCAAGGCTGCAGAATTCCCGCGTATCGTCGAAAGTGCAGCCCAATCTCAGGAGCCGCATCGCATCGCATTTTACCTTTATGATCTTGCCAGCGCCTTCCATGCCCACTGGAACAAAGGTAAAGATCAGACTGAATTACGATTTGTTAACGATAAGAACCGAGAATCAAGTATTGCCAGACTTGGGCTGGTGTACGCTGTCGCGTCGGTTTTGAAGTCGGGACTTGCCATTACAGGTACTGCCGCACCGGACGAAATGCGATAACGTCACCATTTCCCCACAATGCGCTGGCATTGAAGTGTTTGCGTTTTTTGAGTGGGATGGGCATGGCTGATAAACGACTTGCGTATGACACGCGCGGTAAAGACGATATGTTTGCCGACGATGATCCGTTGGCTGAACTTGCTCGTATCGTCGGCTTTGAACCTCGAATTGCGGCCAATACTGTAGATGAGCCTCAGCGGCAGGAGCCGGTCCTCAATCTCGAGGACGAGCTTCTCCGTGAGTTCGAGCGTTACGATGCGCCGCGTCCCCTGGCTGATCTCGATCATCCGGCCGAGCCAATCGCTCAGGAAGTCGAAACCTACGACTATGCCGAGCCAGTCCACGAGGACGTGCCCTCCATAGGCGAGGAGCTCGCGCCGTCGGTTATGTCCGATTTCGAGACGCCTGTCGTCAAGCCCGAATTTTCTACGGAAACTGCCATAGCTCCCGAAGTAGCCGCGCCTGAGCCGGTCGCAGCCGAATGGGAAGCGCCTGTCGCCACCGACTGGGCTCCCGCTCCGTCAAAGCCTGTCGCTGTTTCCGCAGAACCTCCGGTTACCTTGACGGCCTATGGTGGCGCCCGCGATCTGATCGAAGAGCTTGAGCTTTCGATCGGCGGCGCTCTTCCTGTCGCTCCGGCCGTTCAGTCGCCGGCGAAGGCGCCGCAGTGGTCGGCTGCCAGCATTCGTCTGCCACTCGCCAATTTTCACGCGCCGCGTCGTGAAGAGCCGGTCGTCGAGACACCAGTTGTCGATACAACTGTTATTGAGCCGGCTCAGGCTCCGGTTGAAGCCTTGGTCGACGAGCCCGAGTTTGTTGCCGAACCGGAATTGACGGTCGAACCCGAAGTGGTTGCGCCTGAGGTAATTGAAGAGCCTCTGGCGGTCGCCGCGGTTGAAGCGGCAGATTTCGAGCCGGTTGCGGCCTCCTTCGGTTTTCCGGCCGAGATTGATCGCCACGAAGAAGTCGCCCTCCCTGAAGAGCCTGTCGCGACGTTCGAAGATGTTGCTGCCTTCGAAGAGCCGACCGAGCCCGACAATGCCGGTTTCGATCTGATTGCTGCGACCGCCGAAGGTGACGTCCATGCCGATGCAGCCTTGACGGAGGCGCCGCCGGAGTCAGCCTTTGATACGGATGCCTTTGATCTCGACGATCTTCTGGCGGATGTTTCCCGTTATCCCGTGCCGCAGCGTGCTGGTGCCTCCGTCGTGTCCGAACCTGTTGCCGCGACGCCTGAGACTGTTGCCACGCCACCGGTGCCGCAGCCGGTCTCGGCTCCTGCCGCGCCTGTTTTCCGGGCCCCCGTCTTTGATGCGCCCGTCTTTGAGGCCCCTATCTTCGAAGCGCCTGTCTTCGAAGCGCCCGTTGCTCGTGCACCGGCTCAGCCGACGGTGATTGCGCCTGTGCCGATGAGCCGTGCGACGCCCGTTCTTCGTCAACCCGAAGCGGTCGTTCGGGAGCCGATAGAGCCGGTGTCGCAGCCTATCGCGCCAGCGCCGGTCGTCGCGCGTCAGCCGGAACTGGAGGCCGAAGATCCCTTCGCCGGCCACGATTTCGAACTGGATCTCGCCGGCATCGAGCTGGAGCTCGCCGATCTCGATTTCTCTGAGCAGCCGGCTCCGCAGCCGAAGCCCGAGCCCGTGCGTGCAGCACCCTTGGTCGCAGCGCAGCCTGCGCCGCGTCCGCAGCCGCAATCCGCACCGGTTTTCGTGCCGGAGCCGCAGCCTGCTCCGGTGAGCTACGCCAAGCCGGCGCCGGCAAACGAATCCACCGATGATCTGCCCTTCGATCCCTCGATGATCTCCGATCCGGAAGAACGTCCCGAGACGGTCGAGGATATGCATGTTCCGACCCTGCCGCCTGTCGAGCATACGGAGCCGGTCACAAAGACCGCGGATTTCGATTTCGATCTCGATGCCGAGATCGCAAGCTTCTTCGAGCCTGCCAAGCGGCAGGAAAAAGCGCCGGTCGCCCCTGCCTGGGCGCCTCCGGCCGCTGCTGCATCGGCTGCCGCTGCGGTCAAACCGGCAAGCACCGCCTTCGCCGACGGTCTTGATGATTTCGAACGCGCGCTGGAAGAGGACTTCCGCCGCAGTGTGCGCGAGCCGGTCGAGCGCCGCGAGAACGTTTCCGAAGTCCATATCGAATCCGCAAGCCAGACTGCCGATTTCAACCGCGCTCGCTCCATGCGCCGCCTGCTGGCTGCAGCCGCCATGCTGGTCGTTTTTGCCGGTGGCGCTTACGGCGTCTACAGCTGGGTGTCCAACGGTGCCGGCCTCAGCATCGCCGGCTCCGGCGAGCCGCGCGTCATTACTGCCGACAAGGATCCGGTGAAGGTCGCTCCCGAAAATCCGGGCGGCAAGACCGTGCCGAACCAGGACAAGGCCGTCTATGATCGTGTCGCAGGTGCCGCCGAAGAGCCGAAGCAGAAGGCTCTGGTCTCCTCCGACGAACAGCCGGTCGATGTCGTTCAACGCACGCTGACGCCTGAAGTCTCGCCTGATGACGATGAAGGCAATGGCGATTCCGTGCTGCCGACTGCCGTCGGCGAGACGCAGGATCCGCGCTTGCTGCCCGACCACAACGCGACCGCGGACGCGTCCGCTGCCGATGACGATGCGACACCGTCCGTCTCGCCGCGCAAGGTCCGCACGATGATCGTCAAGCCGGACGGCACGCTCGTTGCCCGCGAGGAGCCGGCACCTGTCGAGCAATCCGCACCGGCCAATGAGGTGGCATCGGCAACGCCCGCAGCCCAGCCGGCAGCGACGCCGTCTGCTGCAAGCTTCCCGGCAAGCAACGGCAATCAGGTCGCGTCCACCGCTCTTCCGCCTGTCGGAACGACGCCTGCAGCCCAGCCGGCTCAGACGGCTAAGGTGGCTGAGGTGAACGCTGCCAACGCAAATCAGGTTGATCCGCCGGTTCGCGCAGTCAAGACGACACCGATCACCGATACAGCGTCGGCTGCGCCGACCGATACAGCGCCCGTCCCAACGGCTCGCCCGGCCGAACAGCCGGTCAATGTCGTCGGCACGGTAACCGAAAACGGCAATGTCCGCCCGACGGCTCAGCAGAAACCGACACAGGTCGCTTCCGCGCCGGCAGCAGCCGCTGCCCCGCCGTCACAGCAGGCTCCGACCGCCGCAAGCGGTGGCTACGGCATCCAGATCGCATCGCTGCCGTCAGAGGATGAAGCAAAGAAGTCCTACGCCAGCCTGTCGAAGAAGTTCGCTGGCGTGCTCGGTGGCCGTGCTTACGAAATCCGTAAGGCCGATATTGCCGGTAAGGGCACTTTCTACCGCGTCCGCATCCCGGCCGGCTCGAAGGATGAAGCTGCCGCCCTTTGCGAGCAGTATCGCTCTGCCGGTGGAAGCTGCCTCATCTCGCGCTGAGCTTTCTGGCTAGTCTTATCGGAGCGGCGGGCTTGTCCCGCCGTTCTTTTTTGTGGGATCGCGCTTGAGCTTGCTCGCAATTCGCGGGGTGGCCCTTATGATTCGAGTATGACCGAATCAAAAGCAATGATCCTCGGCTGCAGCGGCCTTAAGCTGACCGATGAAGAGAAGGCCTTCTACAAGGCTGAACGCCCTTGGGGCTTCATCCTTTTCGGACGAAATATTTCCGAAGCCCAGCAGATCAGCGATCTCGTTGCCGAGCTGCGCCAATGCGTCGGTTGGCACGCGCCCGTGCTGATCGATCAGGAAGGCGGCCGCGTCCAGCGCATCCGCCCGCCGATCCTGCAGCATTATCCGCCGGGACAGGCGCTTGGCGATCTCTATCGCCGCGACCGGGCGCTTGGGCTGCGCGCCGCCTGGCTGATGTCGCGCCTGCATGCCTTCGATCTCCAGAGGTTTGGCGTCAATGTCGATTGCCTGCCGGTATTGGACGTACCGGTCGAAGGCAGCAGCAACGTTATCGGCAACAGGGCTTATGGCGGCGATCCCGTCACCGTCACGGAAATGGGGCGGGCCGCAGCCGCGGGGCTGAAAGCCGGCGGCCTGCTGCCGGTCATGAAGCACATGCCGGGGCATGGGCGCGGTTTTGCGGATTCGCATCTGGAGCTGCCCGTCGTAACGGTGTCGCGCGAGGAGCTGGAAGCCCACGACTTCCCGCCCTTCGTTGCCATGAAGGACGAATTGATGGCGATGACCTGCCATGTCGTCTTCACGGCCATCGACCCGGATAATCCGGCCACCACCTCCCGCAAGGTGATCGATGAGGTGATCCGCACCGAGATCGGCTTCAAGGGACTGCTGTTGTCGGACGATACCTCGATGAACGCGCTTGCCGGCACAATCGGCGAACGAGCGGCGAATATCATTGCAGGCGGCTGTGATATCGTGCTGCACTGCAACGGCTATATGGACGAGATGCGTGAGGTCGTGGCAAATGTTCCGCCGCTGACAGGTCTTGCGCGCGAGCGGGCACGACTGGTCGAGGAAGGTTTCCCGACGGCCGATGCTACGGACGAGGCAGCGATAAGAGCAGAATTCGACGCGATGTTTGCGACAGCGTGAGCAGGGGCCTGAAAGGCAGGGTAGGGTGAACACGATCAAGGGCACGGAGCGGTCTCAGGCGGCGGCAACGCCGATGGACAAGCTGTGGCAGGAGAATGGCGCCGAGCGCGCTACTCATGAGCCGGCACTCGTCATCGACGTCGCTGGCTTCGAAGGCCCGCTCGATCTCCTGCTTTATCTGGCTCGCAACCAGAAGGTCGATCTGTCGCGCATTTCCGTCCTGGCCCTTGCAGAGCAGTATCTGCAGTTCGTCGAAAGCGCGCGGCGTATCCGCATCGAGCTCGCCGCCGATTATCTGGTCATGGCGGCTTGGCTCGCTTACCTGAAATCGCGACTGCTGATCCCCCAGCAGGTGAAGGACGACGGCCCTTCAGGTGAGGAGATGGCTGCAACGCTCGCCTTTCGCCTGAAGCGGTTGGAAGCGATGCGCCAGGTGGCCGACGGTCTTGTCAACCGCAACCGGCTCGGCCGGGATATTTTTGTCCGCGGCGCGCCGGAGCATATCCCGGATCGCCAGCAGTCCGATTATGTTGCCAACCTCTACGACCTCCTGAGCGCCTATGCGGCGTTGCGCCAGCGCCACGCGATCACCCAGGTGACGATCGAGCGCCGCAATGTCTGGTCGCTTACCGATGCCCGTGAACTGCTGACCCAGTTGATCGGCGACATCGTCGACTGGACAGTGCTCGAACAATATCTGCTGCGTTATCTCGCCAGTCCCGCCGAGCGCGTCACTGCCGTAGCCAGCGCATTTGCCGCCTCGCTGGAGCTAGTGCGCGAAGGGAAGCTCGAAATACGCCAGGACGGCGCCTTCCAGCCGATCTATATGCGCCGCGGCCCGAAACATGCCACCTTGCAAGTGGTCGAACAGGAGCAGTCGGATTGATCGACGCGCAAGACGATGACTTTGAAGGCGAAGACGGGGAAGGCGAGGGCATTGTCCGCGATCTGCAGGCTGAAATAGAGGCTGAGCGCATAGCTGAAGCGTTGGTTTTCGCCTCCGCCCAGCCGGTATCCGAAGGCTTCATCACCGAACGTCTGCCAAAGGGATTTAACGCGCATGAGATCATGCTGCGCCTGAAGGAGCAGTACGCGCCGCGCGGCGTCAATCTTGTGCAGGTCGACAGCGCCTGGGCCTTCCGCACGGCGGCAGATCTTTCCTTCGTCATCCGCCGCGACGAGAACGAGGTCAAGAAACTCTCTCGTGCAGCACTCGAAGTGCTTGCGATCATTGCCTATCACCAGCCGGTGACGCGCGCCGAGATCGAAGACATCAGAGGTGTCCAGACCTCCCGCGGCACTCTCGACGTTCTCATGGAGGCGGGCTGGGTGCGTTTCCGTGGCCGTCGCCGCACGCCGGGCCGGCCTGTTACGCTCGGCACGACGCGAGATTTTCTCGACCATTTCGGCCTTGAGGAATTGCGCGACCTGCCGGGCCTCGAAGAGCTGAAGGGTGCCGGCCTCCTGTCCGGCCGCATCCCCGCCAATTTCAATATTCCTTCGCCCCTCATGAACGACGAACTGACCGAGGATGAGGATCCGATCACCCAGATGGATCTCGAGGAACTCGGACTGCTGGCCCCCGGCGGCGCGTCCGAGGAATAACGAAGCTTGGTCTTGCTTTTGCCACGCCCGCGCAAAACAATGTCAATCACGACTTTTCGATGGATGAATGACTTGTCACAAAGGCCGATACCGTGACATTAAGCTCAATCCAGAAGGATTGATGTTGGAAACCGTATTGGAAATTCTTACATCGAGGGAACATCGCAACAGGGAGTATGGGTAATGGGTTCTTTTAGCATGTGGCACTGGCTGATCGTTCTGGCCATCGTGCTTTTGTTGTTCGGTCGCGGCAAGATCCCGGAACTGATGGGCGACGTTGCCAAGGGCATCAAGAGCTTCAAGAAGGGCATGACGGACGAAGACGCGCCGGAAGCAGCAAAGACCGTCGATCACAAGGCCGACGAAACGAAGTAATCACGTACGGGAAAGGGCGCTGCCCCCGCGCCGCCCGTTCAGGAGCCTTGCATGTTCGATATTGGCTGGACCGAACTTTTGGTTATCGCGGTCGTTCTGATCGTGGTTGTCGGTCCCAAGGATCTGCCACCGATGCTGCGCGCTTTCGGCAAGATGACGGCACGTGCCCGCAAGGTCGCGGGCGAGTTTCGTGCCCAGTTCGACGAAGCGCTTCGCGAAGCCGAGCTTGACGACGTGCGTAGCACGATCAGCGACGCCCAGAAACTCAACCCGGTCAACAGCCTGCGCGAGGCGATGAACCCGCTGCGCCAGATGGGCAACGAGATCAAAGCCGACCTGCAGAATTCGACGAAGGTCGAGAAGCCGGCAGAACAGCGCCCGCTAGAGCAGGGCGCCGAGACTGCGACGGAAGTGCCGCCTGCGGAAGTTTCCGTGCCGGCGCCGTCCATGAGCCTGCCGGAAACACCGCCGGTCGTTCCTGCGCCGCAGCCGGTCGCTGCCGCCACCGTTGTTCCGGTCGCCGTGGCCGAAAAGCCGAAGGCCGTGCGCAAGCCGCGCGTGAAGGCTGCAGACAAGGCTGATGCCGTTGCATTAGTCGCGGCACCGGTCGAGAAGCCGAAGCGCGCTGCCGCGACAAAGAAGCCGGCCGCTGTCGCAAAGCCGGCCGCCAAAAAGAAGAAGGATGAGGCATGAGCGGTGACACACAAGACAAGCCGCAGCCATTGATCGAGCACCTGATGGAGCTGCGCACGCGGCTGATCTGGTCGATCGCAGCCTTCTTCATTGCCTTCATCGCGTGCTTCATCTTCGCCAAGCACATCTTCAACTATCTGGTCTATCCCTATAAGCTCGCTGTCGGCTGGGCTCATCTCGATGTCGAGAAAGCCCAGCTCATCTACACCGCGCCGCAGGAATTCTTCTTCACGCAAGTCAAGGTCGCCATGTTCGGCGGTCTTGTGATTGCTTTCCCGATCATCGCAGCACAG
Source organism: Rhizobium sp. 01T444 (assembly GCF_056398305.1). Lineage (NCBI taxonomy): Bacteria > Pseudomonadati > Pseudomonadota > Alphaproteobacteria > Hyphomicrobiales > Rhizobiaceae > Rhizobium > Rhizobium sp. 01T444. The sequence goes on along the minus strand of NZ_JBFTPD010000042.1, from coordinate 25,362 downwards.
ATCTACAAGTTCGTTGCTCCCGGCCTCTACAAGAACGAACGCCAGGCCTTTTTGCCGTTCCTGATCGCATCGCCGATCCTGTTCCTCATGGGCGGCGCGCTGGTCTATTTCTTCTTCACGCCGATGGTCATGTGGTTCTTCCTGTCGATGCAGCAGGCACCGGGCCATGACGAAGTGGCAATCTCGCTTTTGCCGAAGGTTTCGGAATATCTGAGCCTCATCATGACGCTGGTCTTTTCCTTCGGCCTCGTCTTCCAGCTCCCGGTCATCACCACGCTTCTGGCCCGCGTCGGTCTTCTCACGTCGCAATGGCTGGCTGAAAAGCGCAAGTTTGCGATCGTGCTTGCCTTCGTCGTAGCCGCGGTGCTGACGCCGCCCGATCCCATGTCCCAGATCGGCCTTGCGCTGCCGACGATCCTTCTCTACGAGATTTCCATCTACGCGGCACGACTCGTGGAGCGTCAGCGTTCCAAACAGGCGCTTGAAGAGGCCAGCGAATCCTCTGACGTCGCCAAGACGGACAGCGTCTGAGCGCATCAGGACATTTCACTGAGTTCTGCCGTTTCCCATCCGGTCGGGGTTTTCTCCGACCGGTTCATTCCTGTTGAAACGATCTGGAACGACGATGCTCGATATCAAATGGATCCGTGAGAATCCCGAGGCCCTCGATGCCGCCCTTGCAAAGCGCGGAGCGGAGCCTCAGTCGCAATCTCTCATCGCCCTTGACGAGAAGCGCCGCTCCGCCGTGCAGAAGGCGCAGGATCTGCTGTCCCGCCGCAACACCGCCTCCAAGGAGATCGGTGCGGCCATGGCGCAGAAGAACGCCGAGCTTGCCGACAAGCTGAAGGGCGAGGTCGCCGAGATCAAGGAAACTCTGCCGGCTGCCGAAGAGGAAGAGCGTGCACTTTCCGCCGAGCTCAACGACCAGCTTTCGCGCATCCCGAACGTGCCGCTCGATGAGGTGCCTGTCGGCAAGGACGAGCACGACAATGTCGTAACGCGTATCGTCGGCGAAAGGCCGCGCTGGAACCACGCGCCGAAGGAGCATTTCGAAATAGGCGAAGCCCTCGGCTATATGGATTTCGAACGTGCCACCAAGCTCTCCGGTTCGCGCTTCACGGTGCTGACCGGGCCGCTCGCCAAGCTGGAACGCGCGCTCGGCCAGTTCATGATCGACCTCCACACAACCGAACACGGCTATACCGAAGTGTCTTCGCCGTTGATGGTGCGGGGCGAGGCACTGTTCGGCACCGGCAACCTGCCGAAGTTCGAGGAAGATCTCTTCAAGACGACGGATGGTCGTTACCTCATCCCGACCGCGGAAGTGACGCTGACCAACCTGGTTCGTGAAGAAATCCTCGATCAGGAAAAGCTGCCGCTGCGCTTCACTGCTCTTACGCCATCCTTCCGTTCGGAGGCGGGATCTGCCGGCCGCGATACCCGTGGCATGCTGCGCCAGCACCAGTTCTGGAAGTGCGAGCTGGTCTCGATCACCGACGCCGAGAGCTCGCTCGCCGAACATGAGCGCATGACGGCCTGTGCCGAAGAAGTGTTGAAGCGCCTCGGTCTGCATTTCCGCACGATGACGCTCTGCACGGGCGATATGGGCTTCGGCTCGCGCAAGACCTACGACCTCGAAGTCTGGCTGCCGGGCCAGAATACGTTCCGCGAGATTTCGTCCTGCTCCGTCTGCGGCGACTTCCAGGCGCGGCGCATGAACGCGCGCTATCGCGGCAAGGACGACAGGGCAACGAAGTTCGTTCATACGCTGAACGGCTCCGGTACGGCTGTCGGCCGCTGCCTGATCGCGGTCTTGGAAAATTATCTGAACGAGGATGGTTCGGTCACGATTCCGGACGTTTTGCAGCCCTATATGGGCGGCCTGACGAAGATCGAACGGGCGGCTTGAGACCATGCGCATCCTGCTGACGAATGACGACGGTATCCATGCCGAAGGCTTGGGTGCGCTGGAACGGATCGCAAGGGCGCTTTCTGACGATGTCTGGATTGTCGCCCCCGAAACCGACCAGAGCGGCCTTGCGCATTCGCTCAGCCTTTCGGAGCCGTTGCGGCTCCGGAAGATTTCCGACAAACACTATGCGCTCCGCGGCACGCCGACCGATTGCGTCATCATGGGCATCAAGCAGGTGCTGGATATCAAGCCGGACCTCGTCTTGTCCGGCGTTAACTCCGGCTCCAACGTCGCCGACGACGTGACCTATTCCGGCACCATCGCCGGCGCCATCGAAGGCACGATGCAGGGCGTGCGCTCCTTCGCCCTCAGTCAGGCCTATATCTATGATGACGGTGCCCGCATCCTGCCCTGGGAGGTGTGCGAGGCTCACGCTCCGGCGCTGCTCGAAAAGCTGATGACGGTCGATCTTCCTGAAGGCACCTTCCTGAACCTCAACTTCCCGAACTGTCGTCCCGATGAAGTCGAGGGCGTTGAAGTGACCGCGCAAGGCAAGCTTGCCTTCAACCTGCAGGTCGATGCGCGCACGGATGGTCGTGGCTTCCCCTATTACTGGCTGAAATTCGGCGAACGCGCCGGCGCCTTTACCGAGGGCAGCGATATTCACGCCCTCAAGCATAATAAGATTTCGGTAACACCTTTGAAACTTGATCTGACCGATTATTCCGTGACGGACCGCGTGGCGCGGGCCCTCGGACGCGGAGTAAAGGGTTGACGGCAAAACTGGCCGAGAAGGAAGGCTTCGCAGCGCTGGTCTTGAGATTGCGCGCGGAAGGCATTTCCGACATCGATTTGCTGACGGCTGTCGAGCAGACGCCGCGCTCGCTTTTCGTCCCGCCGCAATTTACCGAGAACGCCTATTCCAGCCGCACGATCCCGATCGAGTGCGGCTCATTTCTGGAGGGCGTCGATTTCGCCGTCCGTCTTTTGCATCACCTGAAGGTCCGCCCCGGTCAGCGCGTACTCGAGATCGGCACGGGCAGCGGCTTTACCGCGGCGGTTATCGGTCGCATTGCAGAACGCGTGCTGACGGTCGATCGCTACAAGACGCTGACGTTTTCGGCCCAGCGCCGCATGGAAAAGCTCAGCCTGCGCAGCGTCATCATCCGCCAGGCCGATGGCAGCGGCGGCATGCAGGGCGAGGGCACTTTTGACCGCATCCTCGTTACGGCCGCTTTCAATTCCATGCCGCGCTTCTATGCCGATCAGCTGGTGTCCGGCGGTTCCATGATTGCGCCGCTGATGATCTCCGAGAATGAATGCCGCATGGTGCGGCTGACAAAGACCGGCAGCCGCTTCGAGCGGGAAGAGCTCTTCGACGCTCCCTATCTGCCGATTGTTCCAAGGCTTGCTTCGCAGCTCTAGACCGGCAGCCCGCAAGGCCCGACGGGCTATGATTTTTCGCCCGCAAACTTATGGTTATCAAGTTCTCAAAAATATAGCACTGATTCCAGCGCCTTAACCGCATGGTAACACTAACGCGCTTTAATAGATTCACAAATGGTTGCGTTCTAAGTGGGTCGAGTCATGCGTTTCAGTCTTTCGCCGAAGTTCGGGAAATCGGCCGGCAATTTTCTGGTCGTCGCCTTGCTGGCGAGTGCAGCAACAGGCTGCAGCTCCGATGTAACACGTTTCGGCAATCTGTTTTCTTCCTCCGGGCAGGATCAGATGACGACGAATTCGATCCCGCGCAGGGGTTTCAACGGGCCGCAGGGCGACCCGGTGCCGCGCGCCGATCTTGGTGGTTCGGCCATGCAGCCGTCTTACGCTCAGAATAATACGATGAGCCAGCCCTATCCGGGCCGCCCGAGCTATGATCCGGTTGCCACATCCGGCTCCGCCGCACGGATGGCATCCGCACCGGTTTCCGTTCAGCGCACCGAACTCGCGCCGCCGAGCGCAGGGTCCGTTTCTCCCCGTCAGCGGGAAAGAGACGTTGCGCTTGCCCAGCCGTTTCCAGCCGCTCCGAAGCCCGATCGCATCGCTCCGGCGGGCATGAATGCGCCGAGAGTTACTCCCGATACGCTGACGACGGGCACGACGCCGAAGGTTTCGGGCTGGTCGGGGACCAATGCTCCGTCGGTCACGCTGCGTCCGGGTGAAAACATCGCTGTCCTTTCCCGCCGCTACGGCGTTCCGGAAAAGGAAATCCTGCGTGTCAACAATCTGAAGACGGCTTCAGCTGCGCAGCCCGGCCAGGCGATCCTCATCCCGACCTTCAACGGCGGCAACAATGCTGCCAAGGCTGCAGCTCAGTCCGCCGACCTTTCCAAGCCTGGCGACCTGCCGCAGCCGACGAAGGGCCAGGAGCAGAAGGTTGCTGTCGTTCCGGGTGCCAATTCGGCTCGCGACAAGACTGTCGCGAGTGCAGATCCAACGGGCAAAGCTCCTCCGGCAGGCGGCAAGAATCCGAATGGTGCCGCGGGAACCTACACAGTCAAGCAGGGTGACTCGCTAGCCAAGATCGCCAAGGCGACGGGCGCCAACATCGACGATATCAAGGCAGCCAACAATCTGTCGGCGAGCTCGATCCGCATCGGCCAGGAGTTGAAGATCCCGAACGGCGGAGCTTCTGCCGACACGATCAAGACGGCCTCCATCCCGGCGCAGAAGGTCGAGCAGGTCAAGCCTGCCCAGCCGGCGAGCGCCCCGGTCCAGACGGCCTCCGCGCAGCCGGCGCCCTACAAGGCCCCTGCCGCCACGCAGACAGTCGATGACGTCGAGAAGAAGTCCGATGTCAGCGCTGCTGCTCCTGAAGCCACCGGCATCGGCAAATATCGCTGGCCGGTTCGCGGCCAGGTGATCGCTGCCTATGGCGCCAACGTCAACGGCAGCCGCAATGATGGCATCGATATCTCGGTTCCGCAGGGGACTGCGATCAAGGCTGCCGAAAACGGCGTTGTCATCTATGCCGGTAACGGCCTGAAGGAACTCGGCAACACGGTTCTCGTCCGTCACGACGACGGCACCGTCACCGTCTACGGCAATGCCGATACGCTGAGCGTTACCCGCGGCCAGAAGATCCAGCGTGGCCAGACGGTCGCCATGTCGGGCATGAGCGGCAACGTCAAGCAGCCGCAGGTTCACTTTGAGGTTCGCAAGGATGCGTCCCCGGTCAACCCCATGACATTTCTTGAATAGGTGAGATTTCTGAGCAGGTAGAGCGTCTCAGGAAAGTGCAAAAGCCCGGCCAGCAGCCGGGCTTTTGTCGTTTTAGGCGTGTCGCCCAAAGTCCGCAGTGATTTTGCTAGAACGACACGCGTGAGGAAATGCTCAAGCGCGGTCGAGATGGACGCGCATGCGGCCGGCCAGATCCTGGATATATTGCCAGGCAACGCGACCGGAGCGGGCGCCGCGGGTCGTTGCCCATTCCAGCGCCTCGGCATGCATCCTCTCGCGCTCAAGGCCGAGCTTGAAGTGTTCGGCGTAGCCATCGATCATCGTCAGATAATCTTCCTGGCTGCATTTGTGGAAGCCGAGCCACAGGCCGAAGCGGTCCGAGAGTGACACCTTCTCCTCGACAGCTTCGGACGGATTGATTGCCGTCGACTGCTCGTTTTCCATCATGTGGCGCGGCAGCAGGTGGCGCCGGTTGGACGTGGCATAGAACAGCACATTGTCCGGCCGCCCTTCCACGCCCCCATCGAGCGCCGCCTTGAGCGACTTATAGGCGGTATCGTCGTGGTCGAAGGAGAGGTCGTCGCAGAAGACGATAACGCGATGCGGCGTATCCTTGAGGAGGTCGAGGAGCGTCGGCAGGCTGGCAATATCTTCGCGATGCACTTCGACGAGTTTCAACGATGCGCTGCTCTCGCGGCGCACATCTTCATGCACGGCCTTGACCAGCGAGGACTTGCCCATGCCACGCGCGCCCCAGAGCAGCACGTTGTTGGCTGCATAGCCCTCGGCAAAACGCACGGTGTTTTCGTGCAGGATGTCGCGCACGTGATCGACGCCACGGATAAGCTTTAGCGCCACGCGATTGGGACGCCTGACGGGCTGCAGATAATGGCGCGCAGGGGACCAGACGAAACAGTCAGCGGCGTTCCAGTCATTGGCAGCGGGCGCCGGTCCCGCCAACCGTTCGACCGCATCCGCAAGCCTCTTCAGCTCCTGAAGCAGAACACTATTGATTTCTTCGGCCATCGGGTGCCTCCTTCATAGATTGCAGCGATAATCCGCTTTCGCTTTTTTGATGCCGGGTAGCATGGCCTTTCCACAGCGGAAAGGTTATGAGGCAGCGGAATCGGTACGCTTTCCGGCTGTTTTTGTTGCATTCATAAAGGCTGCAACTATAGTCCGGCGACTTGAAAAGAGAGGCGGGGTTCCGCCGCCCATAGCCTGAGGAGCTTAGCATGTTTTTCACCCCGGCATTTGCCCAGAGCGCAACTGACGCCACGAGTGCTTTCGGCGGCTCAGGCCTCGAAATGATCATCCTGTTCGTGCCGCTGATGGTGGTCTGGTATTTCCTGCTCATCCGCCCGCAACGCGCGCAGGCCAAGAAGCGTGAAGAGACCTTGAAGGCGATCCGTCGCGGCGACCAGATCGTTACCGGCGGCGGCCTCGTTGGCAAGGTCACGAAGGTTGTCGACGAGAAGGAAGTCGAAGTCGAAATCGCCGAAGGCGTGCGCGTCCGCATCGTCCGCACCGGCATTTCCGAAGTCCGCGTAAAGGGCGAGCCGGTCAAGGCCGACGCTGCATAACATGCGATAGCAACACCCGCCGGATCGGAAGATAGTCGAGAGAATGCACCATTTTTCCCGCTTAAAGACACTTCTGATCTGGTTGGTCGCGATTGTCGCAGTTATCGTCGCTGCGCCCAATCTCCTGAGCCAGGCGCAGCTCTCTTCCTTGCCAAGCTGGATTCGGCAGGATCGCGTCACCCTCGGTCTCGATCTGCAGGGCGGCTCTCATATCGTACTCCGCCTCGAACGCTCCGACATTATCCGTGGCCGGCTCGAGGCAACGGTTGCCAGCGTTCGTGATGCGCTTCGTAGAGCCGGCATCCGCTATACGGGGCTTACCGGAACTGCACAGACGGTGACGGTCAAGGTTACCGATACGGCGCAGCTTCAGGCCGCAGCCGATCTCCTGAAATCACTGACCTCAGCTAATGTCTCGCTGCAGCAGAGCAATGACGGCCAGTTGACGCTGCAGATCTCCGACAAGGCGATCGATGCCGATACGGTTGCTGCGCAGACCCGCTCGCTCGATATTGTCGCCCGCCGCATCGCCGGTTTCGGCAAAGAGAATTTCACTGTTCGTCCTGACGGGGACGATCGTATCGCGGTACAGGTTCTAGGCTCCGTCGATGCCGAACGGCTGAAGAACCTGCTGAACGAACCCGCCGCGCTCTCCTTCCACCTCATTGATGAGAGCATGACCGGCCAGCAGGCGCTTGCCGGCCGCTGGCCCGCGACATCGCAGGTGCTTTATTCGCTGGATGATCCGCCGGTTCCCTATCTCGTCGATCGCACGGCGATAGCGACAGGCGCTGATTTTGCCGAAGTCGATACGAAGACCGATCCGCAAACGCAGGACAGCGCCATTGTCTACCGGCTGAATGCCGAGACGGCAAAGCGTCTGGCGCAGGCAACGACCGCCAATGTGGGAAAACATCTTGCCATCGTCTTTGATGATCAAGTCATGGCGAACCCGGTCATCGAAGCGCCGATCACAGATGGTAGCGGCGAGATATCAGCCAATTTCTCCGAAGAGGGCGTTCAGGATCTGGCCGTCATGTTGCGGGCCGGCGCACTGCCTGCGACGCTGACATCAGTGGAAGAGCGCACCGTCAGCCCGGTCTTCGGCTCGGAATCCGTTTTCTCCGGTCTTGTCGCCGGCATTGTCGCTGTCGTGCTCGTCGCAACGCTGATGATCGCGCTCTACCGGATGCTCGGCATCATCGCCGTCGTGTCGCTGGCCTTCAATCTGGTGCTGATCGTCGCAGTGTTGAGCCTTGCGGGTGCGATATTGACGCTTCCAGGCATTGCAGGCCTCGTGCTGATCGTCGGCATGGCCGTTGATTCCAATGTGCTGATCTATGAGCGCATCCGCGAAGAGGAGAGAGTGCCGCATACCACCTTCGCCCAGGCGGTCGAGCGTGGCTTCTCGCGGGCTTTCGCTACCATCGTCGATGCCAACGTCACGATCTTCATCGCCGCTGTCATTCTCTTCTTTGTCGGCAGCGAATCCATTCGCGGCTTTGCCGTGACGCTGGCCGTCGGCATCCTCACGACCATCCTGACGGCCTTCACGCTGACGCGCGGCTTCGTGGTTGCCTGGCTTGCAAGACGCCATCCTCGCCATCTGCCGAAGAGCGCGCTGACCGGCCTCTTCGAGCATGCCAATATCCGCTTCATGGGTATTCGCCGCTATGTCTTTACGGCATCGGCAGCACTTTGCATCGCCGCCATGCTCGCCTTCGCAACGGTAGGCCTGCAGCTCGGCATCGACTTTACCGGCGGTTCATTGGTCGAGGTCAAGGCGAAGCAGGGCAATGCCGATATTGCCGATCTCAGCGCCCGTCTCAACGAACTGAACCTCGGACCGGTGCGCGTTGAGCGCATCGGCGATGCCACCAACGCCCTGATCCGTGTTGGCTCGCAGGATGGCGGCGAAAATGCCGAGCAGTCGGTCGCAACATTCATTCGCGGCGAACTGGCCGAGGACTACGATTTCCGCCGTGTCGAGGTTGTCGGCCCGGCTGTCTCCGGCGAACTGACGATGCTGGCGACGATTGGCATCCTTGCTTCGCTATTCGCCATCCTCGTCTATATCTGGATCCGCTTCGAGTGGCAGTTTGCGGTCGGCGCAATTGTTGCGACGCTGCACGACGTCATCATCATGCTCGGCCTCTTCGTGCTGACCGGTATGGAATTCAATCTGACGAGCGTCGCAGCACTCCTGACCGTCGTCGGCTATTCGCTGAATGATACCGTCGTCGTTTATGACCGCATGCGCGAAAACCTCAAGCGCTACAGGAAGATGCCACTGCCGATCCTAATCGATGCGGCAATCAACCAGACACTCTCGCGCACCATTCTGACGGCGGCCACGACACTGCTTGCGCTCTTTGCACTCTATATTTTCGGCGGCGCCGTCATCCGCTCCTTCACTTTCACCATGCTCTTCGGCGTTGCGCTCGGAACATTCTCCTCCATCTATATAGCCGCGCCCGTTCTCATCATCTTCCGGCTGCGCCGGGAGAGCGGTGGCGAGGACGAGGGCGATATCAGCATGAAATCCGGCAAGCCGGCGGTATAGATACATGGCAAAAGGCATTGAAATCCGCGACGCCCATTTCCCGGGCCGCGCTCCCATCGACACCTATGGCAATGGCGGCTTCCGCTTTGCGGATATGTCGCATCGCGGCTCCATCCTCTGCCTGCCATCGGGCATCCACGGCTGGGATATGGACATGACGAAGCCGCTGTCGGTGGAAAATTTCCGCCGTGTGCTTGATGAAGCCGCCGATATCGAAGTGCTGCTCGTCGGCACGGGCACGGAGCTTCGCCGCCTGCCCCAGGAGTTGCGTGCTGCTCTCAAGGCACGGGGTATCTCTTCCGATCCAATGAGCACGGGTGCTGCCGTGCGCACCTTCAACATCATGCTCTCCGAACAGCGCGCCGTCGCCGCCGCCCTGATTGCGGTTTGAACATGGCCGATCCGAAGACGAACCAGGAGATCAGCCTGGCGATGCTGCGCGACATCGATCGCGATCGCTACCTCGCCTGCCTGCTGTCGCCTGATGACAAGCGCGGTGCGCTCGCCGCCCTCTATGCCTTCAACGCCGAACTCGCGCGTATCCGCGACCTCGTGCACGAGCCGCTGCCCGGCGAGATCCGCATGCAATATTGGCGCGACCTTCTGGAAGGCAATGCACATGGTTCGACCGAGGCCAATCCGCTCGCGGCAGCCCTTCTTTCGGCTGTCGAGACGCACCGGCTTCCACGCCAGACGCTCGTCAATATGATAGAGGCGCGAATATTCGATCTCTACGACGACCCGATGGAAAGTCGAACCGTGCTGGAAGGCTATGCAGGCGAAACAGCCTCAGCACTTATCCAGCTTGCAGGCCTCATCCTTTCCCCGGAAGAGGCGATGAAATCTGCAGATGCGGCCGGTCATGCCGGCGTGGCGCAGGCCATTTCCGGCATGCTGTTGCTGATGCCGCTCCATCAACGCCGTGGCCAGGTCTATATCCCGCTCGAAATTCTCTCGGCGACGGGCCTCGACCGGGAGACCTTCCTGGCTGGTGCGGACAAGCCGCGCATCTCTGCAGCCATCGAAGCGTTTGCCGGGCTCGGCCGCGATCACCTTGCCAAGGCGAGGGCGTCTGCCCTGCCGCCATCTGTGCTGCCCGCCTTCCTGCCGGTTGCGCTTGCGGAACCGGTGCTGGTGAAGGCACAGAAGCGCGGTGCGGCTGTTCTGGAAACCTCGCTGCAAGAGCCGCAATGGCGCCGTCAGATGCGCATGGCATTTGCCGGCATGCGCAAGAAAATCTGACAACGGTCAAACTCGCGCAAGTCTCGCGCGTTATGTCAGGCATAACCCCATTCTAAACGGAGAATCCGCGTGGGCATTATCGTCTGGTGCGTTCTTTTCGCCATCGTCATCTTCTTCGCCTTCGTGGCTACGCGCATGGCTGCTCAGAACAAGGAAGATGGCCTGCATGACACGGGCCTTGCCATCATCGAGTTTGGGCGCGCATTCCCCAATGAAGCGATCCGCCAGCTTCAGGCGACCGTTGACGGTCAGGCCGTCTTCGTGCGTCTGCATGACAACAAGGCCGGCTTCATGCGCAACATGTCGCGCCACTTCGCCTGCCATCTGATCGAGCCCGGTACTGTGCGGGTTTTGGCTTCTGAAACCGGCAGGGGGCTGAGCATCGAATTTATCAATGCGCCCCATCACAACGGCACTTACGAGTTTGCTTCGGCCAAGGAGGCGTCGGAAGTGTCGCTCTGGCTGCTCGGCAACTATATCGCCGAGCCGGATAAGGAATTGCCTGCGCCGAATTCGTCCGCCGCAAACGGCCATTAGTCAAAACAAAACATAGGGCATTCCCGTAAACCGAAGAAAAACGGAAATGCCCGATCTCAGGCGCTTTCGGCGAGCTTGAGGTCCTGACCCAGCCACGCGGCGCAATCTGCAAGCGCCCGTTTGGCAATCAATTGCCGCTTCATGACCGTCTTGTCCTTGCCACGGAAGCGCTTGACCCCTTCAGGCTTGACGATAGAGCCGGGCTGAAGCTCCGGAAACAGACCGAAATTGATGTTCATCGGCTGGAATGAGCGTTTGCCGGGCTCCTCATCGGTGACGATATGGCCGCCGGTGATGTGGCCGAGCAGCGAGCCGAGCGCCGTTGTTGCAGGAGGAGGCGAAACTGGCTCTCCCTTGCGTTCCGCGGCGGCAAAGCGGCCGGCCAGCAGACCCACGCTTGCGCTTTCCACATAACCTTCGCAACCGGTGATCTGGCCGGCAAAACGCAGGCCCGGCCGCGACTTCAGAGTCAGCGACGGATCGAGCAGGGTGGGCGAGTTGATGTAGGTGTTGCGGTGCAGGCCGCCGAGCCGGGCGAATTCGGCACTCTCAAGCCCTGGGATCATACGGAAGATATCGGCCTGCGCGCCATATTTCAACTTCGTCTGGAAGCCGACCATGTTGTAGAGCGTGCCGAGCGCATTGTCCTGGCGAAGCTGCACGACGGCATAGGCTTTCACGGTCGGGTTATGCGCATTGGTGAGGCCCATCGGCTTCATAGGCCCATGGCGCAGCGTCTCGCGCCCGCGCTCGGCCATGACCTCGATCGGCAGGCAGCCGTCAAAATAGGGCGTGCCCTCCCACTCCTTGAATCCAACAGTGTCGCCGGCAATAAGGGCATCGACGAAGGCATTGTACTGCTCTTCGGTCATCGGGCAGTTGATATAGTCCTTGCCGGTGCCGCCGGGACCGACCTTGTCATAACGCGACTGATACCAGCAGATATCCATGTCGATGCTGTCGCGATAGACGATCGGCGCGATGGCATCGAAGAAGGCAAGAGAATCCTCACCCGTTTCCGCCTGGATGGCACTCGCAAGCGACGGGGCCGTCAGCGGACCGGTGGCGATAACAGCCAAATCCCATTCCTTCGGCGGCAGGCCGGAGATTTCCTCGCGCACGACCGTGATCAGCGGATGCTCGTGGATTGCCTTGGTTACGGCATCAGAGAAGCCATCGCGGTCGACTGCCAGCGCGCCACCTGCCGGCACCTGATGTTTGTCGGCCGATGCCATGATCAGTGAACCGGCCATGCGCATTTCCGCATGGATGACGCCAACGGCATTGCTGGTGGCATCGTCCGAGCGGAAGGAGTTGGAGCAGACAAGCTCGGCAAGTCCATCGGTCTTGTGCGCATCCGTGCCGCGCACGCCGCGCATTTCATGCAGGATCACAGGAACGCCAGCATTGGCGATCTGCCACGCAGCTTCAGAGCCGGCCAGTCCGCCGCCGATGACATGGATAGGGGAGTATGAGGAGTTCTTGGTCATTGGCGGCTGATATCACGGCGGGGAACGCGATCCAACAGCAGAATCGAAACGGCGCCTTCCGGCGCCGCAAGGTAACTAGCTCTGCTCTCGTGTTCCGGGCGATGCCTCGCGCTGGTCGGCATCCTCCAGATCGGTGTCGACGATATAGGCGTCACTATGTTCCCTTGCCGCTTCCCGTTGCGCAGCAAGGTTAGGAACGTCGTCCGGAGTTGTTTCCGGCGCATGTTCGTTGAGCGTATCGATTCCGCCCTTTGGCGACCGGGTGCTCTTATCTGGTTTTTCGGGGAGGGTCCTGGTCATCATCTCACCTCCAGAAGCGGTCCGGCGCGGCGGATTGGCGCCCAAGCAGATAGCCGATGCTGAAGGCGAGGACGCCGATACCGACGACGACAGAGCTTGCCATGTGAGGGTGATCGGCAGCGCCTGTCGCAACGGCCTGCACCTCACGCCTGACTGCGGAGGCGGTATCCGAAGCAGCCTTGCGGATGCCCTCGGGCTTGTTGGCGGGTCGCCCGGTGAAGCCTGCATTGAGTTGGTTTGCCATGGGATGGTCTCCTTTCGTCAAGGAGAACTGCCGGAAAGCCCCAGGGTTCCGATAAGGCGAGGCAAAGCCAAAAACGAAACGGCGCCTGATGGCGCCGTCTTGGGGAATGGTGCTCGCTATATTAGCGGAACGAGCGGGATGCGATGCTGCGGATGTCGTAACGGCTGACGCCGATATCGGACAGGGTCTGGTTGGACAGGTTGCCCAGTTCGTTGAGCGTGCGGCGGTAGCTAATCCAGCTCTTTGCAATGCGGATCGGGTTCATGATCTTTTCCTCGGATGTCTTGCGCGACCGGCGGGATCGCCGTGTCTGCGGTTGACATCTATATAGTGGAGATCCCTGATATTGTGCAGTGCAAATAAAAGGCGTCTGCTATGCAATTGTGCAATCTGATGCCCGCTAATTACGCAGAGCACGATTTTTGAGCAGGCCAGGAATTAACACTTCCGCAACTTTTGCGGCAGTCTGGCCCGATAGGCAAAAAGAAAACGCCCGCTGCGGAGGCAGCAGGCGTTTTGGGAAGGCAATCTGCTTCGGAGGAGCAGCGATTACCTGTACTTAGCGGGCGGAAGCTTCGCGAGCAACGCGATGGATGTCCGAACGGTCGATGCCGAGGTCATGCAATTCGCGGTTGGTCATGCGACCGAGTTCAGTAACCGTCTGACGATACTTGCGCCAGTTATTGAAAGAGCGAGAGAAGTTCATGTTAATCCCCTTTCCTAGGGCTTGATCCTGCCAGCAGCCTGTCTTCGGCGCTGACCTCTATTTGATGACCGGAATATATGTTGCGCCGCGAAGAACTAACAGAGCCAAGATTTCAAGCCACCTATGCATGATTCGCAAAGCTCGGGCCGTTATTTACACGCTTTGGCCATTTTCTGGTCAACGAATAGGCAGAATGATTTTTTCTCAGGCTGCCGTTTTCGCAGATGGATATTTGGCCTGCCGGGCCGTCCGCGAATGGTCTTTCCTATAGGCGCATTTTCTCGATGCGGCTCGGCGAACAACAACAGGCTTCGGGCTCTGAAGCGCTCTACCGACTGCCCCAGGCGGCTTAACGCTTGCTTTACCTTGATTCGCGCGAAGGCCCGAAAAGCTGGCATGCTAATCGTTTAACCACCTGTTAAGCAAAACGCCCACCGGGGGAGGATCCGGTGGGCGTCATGATGGTGACTGGCAACTGGGAGGAGGAGTGTTGCCAGTCTATCGCAGGGCGCTGGGAGGAGGAGTGCGCGTCTGCGAATCTCGTCACGGACATATCATCCGCAGGCTTCCGGAAAACCGGGCCGGGGCGCCATCCCCGTGCTTCGATATGAGTTAAATAGTATGACTTTTGATTGTTTTGCAGTGCAATATATTCATGAGGGCTATGCGGTTCATGCATGCCTCCTGTGTGGCGTTTATATATTAGCAATGATGCGGTTAGTGTTTCGTTAATGGCTGACCCAATTAAGACCAGTGAGGAATTTGCATATTTCAAATACCGGCGTTTCCGAGCGCCGATCCTGCGCTATAAATGCAGAAGCCGAAGATGGCGGATCAATGCGGGGTAGGGCATGTATCGCGGCAGGTTGGGGCGGGATCTCTCGCTCTGGGTGGAGAAGGGGCTCCTTGAGGAAGAGACGGCGAAGACGCTGCTGGCCGAATACGATACGCGCCCGGCAAGTTTCAGCCTCGGCCGCGTGCTGATGGGATTGGCGGCCGTATTGCTCGGGGCCGCCCTGCTGCTTCTCGTCGCTTCGAACTGGGAGTATATCCCGCGCCTTGTCCGCGTGGGCCTGATGCTGGCGCTCATCTGGGCGGTTCACATCGGCGCTGCACTTCTTCTTATGCGCGGCGCGCTCGCTACCGCCGGCGGTCTGCTCATCGTCGGTACGCTGAGCTTTGGCGGCGCCATCTCGCTCATCGGCCAGATGTATCATCTCTCAGGCGACGAGCAGACGGTCATGTATCTGTGGTTTGCCGTGGCGACCGTTTCAGCAATCCTATTCCGCTCGGCTGCGGTGACCGTTGTCGCTGGCTTCCTCTCCTGGGCCTCCTTTGCAGTCTATCTTGAGAATTTCGATACGCGCTGGGTCGGCTCTGGTCCCTATGCGCCGCTTGTCATGGCGGCTGTTGTTATCGGGCTCGTGCGCTTTACCGGTGCCGATCGGGCGCGCCATCTCGCCTATCTGCTGGTGGTCGGCTGGCTCGCTTGGCTTTATGTGCTGACGGAAGAGATCTCCGTGGCGATCGCTTTCGCCGTCCTTGGCATGGTGGCTTTCCTGCTGACAGCTTTGCCCATCCGCCCGATCTCTACGCTCGTCAGGACCGCAGGTGCCGCCCCGGCAGTCTATAGTTTCCTCGTCGCCATCATGGGGTTGTTCCTGCTTCATACCGAGATGGACGAAGGCGGGCGTATGGTCGTGATCGGCCTGCTAACGCTTGCCGCCGCCGTTGTGGGCATCGTGCTGCATGGCCGGGACAATGGCGCCGTACGCTATCTGGCCTATGGCGCCTTCGCCGCCGAGATGCTCTATCTGGCCTCGGTGACGGTCGGCACGATCTTGGGCACGTCGAGCCTCTTCCTGTTCTCGGGCCTGGTGGTCGCAGCCGTCGCCTGGGTTGTCATCCGCCTCGAAAGACGCTTCGCGGCCGGACCAGCAACAGTTGAGGCAGGGGAGGAACGCGCATGAGCTTTGCCTTCGCAAAACCACAGGCTGGCCGCTCTTATATTGTTGCCGCGATCCTCGTCGCTGGCTTGCAGACGCTGATCCTCGGTTACATCATCCAGAGCCGTGCTTCTATCCTGGCAAGCGGCGCCGAAGTATTGCTGAAGACGGCCCCGGTTGATCCGCGCGATTTTCTGCGTGGCGACTACGTGGTTCTGAATTACGATATATCGTCGGTCCCGATCTCGACAGTCACCGGCGGCATTCCGGCGGAAGCCGGCGAGCAGACCCTGTGGGTGCGCCTCAAGCGCCAGCAGGATGGCTTCTGGGGCATTGCCGAATCGTCATTCAAGGAATTGCCGACAGCAGCAGATACGGTCGTACTGCGCAGCCTGCCTTTCTATAGCTATGGTCCCAATAACGGCGAAACGATCCGCGTCGAATACGGGATAGAGCGGTATTACGTGCCGGAGGGCGAAGGCAGGCCGCTGGAGGAGGCCCGGAACGAGGGCGTCGTTTCGATCGCTGCCAGCGTTTCCTCCTCTGGTGCCGCGCAGATCCGCAGCCTCGTTGTGGACGGCAAGCCGGCCTACGAGGAGCCTCTCTATTGAGAGCCGGGGTGGCTGACGGGAACGGTGCGCTTTTGCCCGCAAATCCCTGTCATTTGCCGTTCATTTTTCCTTTGCCTGTTCTGAATCGGATGATATAGAGACGCCGCGCTCCGGAAGGCCTCATGCGCAGGCATATGCATGCGGTTTTGCGAACGCGGGTATGGTGAAATTGGTAGACACGCCAGATTTAGGTTCTGGTGCCGCAAGGCGTGGGAGTTCAAGTCTCTCTACCCGCACCAAGCTGCCTTGCAGGGCGGGAGGACTGGAACTTAGTTGTCCCGGATACCCGGAAAGCGAGTGCTGTTCCGCTTAGAACGGAACGAACAGGAATTGAGAAAAAGCCACGTGCGGCAGTTGGCCGGCGTCGTGCTCACCGAAACGAACGGCGTCTGGGCACGGCCGCCACTGAAATGAAGGTAGGAAGACATGCAGGTTATCGAAACGCTCGCTGAAGGGCTGAAGCGCGAAATCAAGGTCGTTATCCCGGCCAAGGACATGGAAAACAAGCTGAACGAGCGCCTTGCCGACGTAAAGGACAAGGTTCGCATCAACGGCTTCCGTCCGGGCAAGGTTCCGCCCGCCCACCTCAAGAAGGTTTACGGCAAGTCCATCATGGCCGATCTCGTCAACGAGATCGTGCGCGACCAGCCGACCCAGATCCTGTCCAGCCGTGGAGAAAAGTCGGCTACCCAGCCGGAAATCAACATGACGGAAGACAAGGACGAGGCAGACAAGATCCTCGCCGCCGAGCAGGATTTCGAATTCACCCTCTCTTATGAAGTTCTCCCGCCGATCGAGCTGAAGTCCAACGCGGGCATCAAGGTCACGCGCGAAGTCGTCGACATCTCCGACGACGAAGTCAACGAGCAGGTTCTCAAGGTCGCTGAAAGCGCCCGTGACTACGCCGAAAAGAAGGGCAAGGCTGCCAACGGCGACCGCGTCAAGATGGACTATCTCGGCAAGGTCGACGGCGTTGCCTTTGACGGCGGCACCGATCAGGACGCTGAACTGGTTCTCGGCTCCGGCCGTTTCATCCCAGGCTTCGAAGAGCAACTCGTCGGTCTCAAGGCTGGCGATGAGAAGACCATCACTGTGACCTTCCCGGCCGACTATCCGGCCAAGAACCTCGCTGGCCAGGAAGCCACCTTCGACGTCACCGTCAAGGAAGTTGCTGCTCCGGCTGATGTCGAAATCAACGACGAACTCGCCAAGAAGCTCGGCCTCGAATCTGCCGACCGCCTCAAGGAAATCGTCCGCGGCCAGATCGAATCCCAGTACGGCTCGCTGACGCGCCAGAAGCTGAAGCGGCAGATTCTCGACCAGCTCGACGAGCTCTACAAGTTCGAAACCCCGTCCAAGCTTGTCGAAGCCGAATATAACGGCATCTGGAGCCAGGTCAGCAACGACCTCGCTCAGTCCGGCAAGACCTTCGAGGATGAGGACACCACCGAAGAACAGGCGCGCGAAGAGTACCAGAAGCTCGCCGAGCGTCGCGTCCGCCTCGGTCTCGTTCTCTCCGAAATCGGCGAAAAGGCCGGCGTCGAAGTCAGCGAAGACGAAATGCAGCGCGCGATCTACGAACAGCTGCGCCAGTATCCGGGCCAGGAAAAGCAGATCCTCGAGTTCTTCCGCAGCCAGCCGGGTGCAGCCGCTTCGATCCGCGCTCCGATCTTCGAAGAAAAGGTCATCGACCACCTGCTGACCGAAATCGCCGTCACCGACAAGAAGGTGACCAAGGAAGAGCTGCTCGCCGACGAAGAAGGCGAAGGCACTGAAAAGGCCGACACCAAGAAGGCTGCTCCGAAGAAGAAGGCTGCTGCCAAGGCCGAAGCTTCTGAAGAAGCTGCCGGAGGCGAAGAAGCCGCTCCGAAGAAGAAGGCTGCTCCGAAGAAGAAGGCTTCCGAGGACAGCGCCGAGTAATCGGTTTTTCAAGCTGAAATTCAAAAAGCCCTGCCGCTCGCGGCAGGGCTTTTTTGTTGACGCGCTGAAATCAGACTGATCGTGCTCAGATCGGCGTGCCCCACGGCCAAGACGCGAAGCCAAGCCAAAGCGGTGCCACGACACAGGATCGAGAACCGGCACTAGGCCGGGTTCGATCAAGCGTACACGCTCCAGAGCGGTTCATGCTGTTGGCTGGAGCGACGAGAGACGGGACGATTGATCGGCCCCTGCTTTGCTTTGACAACTGGATGATATAGAGGCTGTGACAGGACGCGACCGCCATTAACTTAAGAATGGGGTCGGGCGGCAGATTGACGTCACGTCGCTGCCACGAGATCACGTGGCCGTTCTCTCTTGGTCCCTCAACAAATACGCCTGCAGCACCATCCGAAAATCGGAATCGATTTTCGGATGTCGGATAGAGTGATTCAAAGAGTTAGAGCGTCCTTGATGCGTCCAGATGGACGCAGGGCGTTCTACACGGCTTTGCGGGCATGGGTCAGTTCGGCAACCTTCTTGATGTGGCTGACGGCAGCGGTGCCCCCGGCGGTCTTGGTGAAGAGGTCGAGAACATCTTCGTCGTCCTCGGCGACCGGTGTCAAAGCCTTGTCCATGTAGCTTTTGGCGCCGGCATCGCGGGCAATCAGGAAGGCCGAAACACTGAGATTGATGATCGTGCCGGCGAGCGATACGTGCTTGCGGATCGTATCGAAGGCAAAGCGCGGCCAGAAGAGCAGCGGATGCTCGCGTTTCAGGCCGGGGCGGCGCTCCGAAGGATGCTTCAGGCGAACCAGACCGCTCTGCAGTGGATGAACGTTTTCAAGAGGCACGGTGGTCGCAAACGACACCAGTACCTTGACGAGGCTGGAGAGCTTGATGCCGGTTGCCGCTCCGCGGCGCAGCAGGGTCTTCATATGCTCAGGCGAGTAATAGAGCGACCAGGCCTCCTGATAGATATCTTCCCACTCTTTCTTGCTCATCTTCGGATGCGCTGTGCAGACATGCTCGACATCGTAGATATTGAGATCAGGATCCATCTCGATGCCCTTCTTCCAGAGGACCTGATGGTCCTCGGAGCCGGGCAGGGGCGTCAGAATGAAGAATTCGATGACGTCGAGCGGCAGTTCTTCCTGAATGATCTTGATATCGCGACGGATCGATTCCGGCGTGTCGGCCGGGAAGCCCAAGATATAACCGGCCAGCGTCATGATGCCCTGTGCCTTCCAGGCCAGCAGCATCTTTCGATATTCGGTGATCTTGTTCTGGTTCTTCTTGGCGGCGGTCAGATTGTCAGGATTGACGTTCTCGAGGCCAATGAAGACGCGGGTGACGCCGGCGCGCTTCGATTTTTCGATGAAGTTTGGGATCTTGTGGCAGAGCGTGTCCACCTGGATCATCAGGCCGAGCGGAATGCCGTCTTTTTCCCTGAGCTCGATCAGCCGGTCGAAGATCGCTTCCCAGTCCTTGTTGCGGGCGAAATTGTCGTCGGTGATGAAGAATTTATGGATGCCCTGCGCCCAGTTCATGCGCACCAGCTTCTCGACATCGTCAGCCGAGCGGAAGCGGGATTTGCGGCCCTGCACGTTGATGATCGTGCAGAAGGAGCATTGGTAGGGGCAGCCGCGGCCCGCATCGAAACTGGTGCTGAGGCCAAGCGTGCGCTGGATATTATCCTTCGGCAGGAAAGGTACCGGCGTGCCGCCGATGCCGGGAAGGTCGTTCATGAAATTGTAAAGTGGCTTCAGCTCGCCGGCGGCTGCATCGCGCAGCACCATCTCCAGCCGTCCTTCAGCCTCGCCCGCAAACATCGAAACACCCATCTTGCGGCATTCGTCGAGCCCGATGGCATCGCCACTCAGCATCGACAGGCATCCCGAGATATGGAAACCACCCATCGAAACCGGCAGTCCGGCTTCGCGGAAGGGGCGGGCGATATCGAGCGCACGAGGATACTGGTTGGACTGGACGCCGATAAGCGCAATCATCCCGAAGTTGTCATTGCGTTTGAACTGGGAGATCAGCGCCGCAAAATCGATCCGCGTATTGGTCTCATCGATGACGGTGATGTCGATGGCGGTGTCGGCCCCAAGCACCTGCCGCTCCGCACACTCGGCGGCAATCCCAAAGATCGCCGCCAGCGAGTTGGAGGGGATCATTGCCCGCCACCATCGGATCACGTAGCCGTCGTCGTCATAATGCGACGGCTTTATCAGGACGAGCTGAAACCGTCTGCGAGCAGCCTCTGAAATATCGGGCAAAATAACTATCTTTCGTTGTGGTCTGCATAGCTGGACTTGGTGGTACTGCAGGCCGGTCTAAGACACGGATTTCAGGCTGTCGAAAGGCGCGCCCCATACTTGGGAAGGCGATAGGCAAAACGCAATAGAACAATGCAAGGCACGAACACCTGACCTTACCAATATCTTTTGACATAGGATATAGGCAGTTGCCGCAGACCACAGGCAGCCACCAACAGCGTGCAATGAGGCGCGCAGTAGTAAAATAAGAATTGAGGATCAGTGGCTTACGTGCTCTAGCCTGGAAAGGCGAGGGCGTTCCCTCGCTTCTTCAAAGTTCAGATTTTATGTCGCCCATGCGGTTCCACGCATCGAGGCCGGCGATTTTATAGGCTTCTGCAAGCGTCGGGTAGTTGAAGGTATTTTCGACGAAATATTCAACAGTACCCTTCAGGTTGAGCACAGCCTGGCCGATATGCACGAGCTCGGTAGCACCTTCGCCGACGATGTGTACGCCCAGCAGGCGGCGCGTCTTTAACGAGAAGATGAGCTTCAGAAGCCCTGTATCGAGGCCCATGATGTGGCCGCGCGATGTCTCCCGGAAACGGGCAATACCGCACTCATAGGGAATGCCACGCTCCTTCATTTCCTCTTCGGTCAGGCCGCAGGTGGAGATTTCAGGCACGGCATAGATGCCATAGGGGAAATATTTCTGCGGTTCCTTCGCAACGGCGCCGATTGCGACGCGCGCAGCAATGCGGCCCTGTTCCATTGAGGTCGAGGCAAGGCTCGGGAAGCCGACAACGTCGCCGGCGGCGTAGATATTAGGCACGGACGTCTGGAACGTCTCGGGATTGACCTTCAGGCGTCCGCGGCTGTCCGCCTCAAGACCGATGGCATCCAGGTTGAGCGTATCGGTGGCGCCCATGCGCCCGGCGGCGAAAAGCACCATGTCGGTCACGAGATGCCGGCCGCTGTCGAGTGTCAGCTGCACCTTGCCTGTCTCAAGTCGCTCGACCTTCTCGGCCTTCGTGCCGAGCAGCAGCTTCATATTGCGGTCGCGCAGCTGATAGGTGAAATCCTCGATGATTTCCTTGTCGATGAAGTCGAGCATGGTCGACTTTGGATCGATGACGGTCACGACCGTATCCAGCGCCGAAAAGATCGTTGCATATTCGATGCCGATGACGCCGGCGCCGATGACGACCATGCTGCGTGGCAGCTCCTCGATATCGAGCAGTTCGTCGCTATCGAGCACGGTCTTGTTGTCGAAGGGCATGTAGTCAGGCCGAAACGGCTTGGTGCCGACGGCGAGCAGGATGCTGGCGCCAGTCACCGTCATTGTGTCGCCGTCGTCCTTGATGATCTGCAGGGTATTGGTATCGACGAAGCTTGCCTTGCCGCGGATATGCTGGACGCGGTTGCGGGCGAACTGATGTTCGAGCACTTCCACTTCATGATCCAGCGTGATCAGCAGGCGACGGCGCAGGTCTTCAGCGCTGATCTCCTGCTTGACGCGGTAGCTGCGGCCGTAAAAACCGCGCTCGCGCCAGCCGGAAAGATTGAGTGCGGTTTCGCGCAACGTCTTGGAAGGGATCGTGCCGGTATGGACGGACACACCGCCGACACGTTTTCCCTGCTCGATGACCAGCACTTTCTTGCCGAGTTTTGCAGCCTGGATTGCGCCGCGGCGCCCTGCCGGACCGCTGCCGACTACCACGAGATCGTACTGGAACATCTTTAGCCCCGAACTGGAATTGGAATCATATTGCGACGCGAAATGTCGCGCGTTCATCGGTAGCCGGTCAATGTTACAGTTTGTATTCCGGCGCAGTTTAGGAGTTCAAAAAGCCGAACATTGGCTCAAGCCGCTCGAATGTGCGGTCCATCGCGTAGGCGCCGATAAAGAAAAGCGATAGATGGCCGTATGTCAGCGAGATCTGCGACTCCGCCGCGATCTCTCCTTCCTTGGCAACGCCGGCGACGTAGATGGCTGAAGCCAGTCCCGTACGGTCGGCGCCGGCCTTGCAGTGGATGAGCAGCGGCTTGGGCGCGGCGGCCATGATCGCCATCAGCTGGCGCCCTTCCTCGATGGAGAGTTCTTTCGTCGCCGACATACGGAAATCGATATGCTGGACATTGAGGCCCTTTGCTGCGGCGACCTCGTTGTCGTACCAGGCCTCGCCGCTGCTATCGCCGCGGAGATTCAGTACGGATTTGATGCCGTACTCCTTGACGAGTTCGCCAAGCTTCGCGGGCGAAGGCTGGGCGGAGCGGTAGACCTGGCCATCGACCACCGCATGAACATTGGTCGAAACCTGCAGGTATCCGAGATAGAGACCGGTTACGACGAGCAGCAGAAGTGTCAGTCGTATCAGCGATCGAAGGCTCGGCGGCGCGTACAAGCGACCAGGAGAAATGCCCATAATTCCCATCCTGTTGTCAGTCATTCAGCTTGGAGAACGCCAAGATGGCTTTTTCATGCCTTAGCCGCAGTCTTATATCAAGCGCAGGCCCTTGAGGCTTGCTTGTCCGTCTTTGCCGATGATGATGTGATCGTGGATGGCAATACCGAGCGGCTTTGCAGCATCGATGATCATCTTCGTCATGTCGATATCGGCGCGCGATGGTGTAGGGTCGCCCGAGGGATGGTTGTGGACGAGAATAAGCGCCGTTGCCGAAAGCTCGAGCGCCCGCCTGACCACCTCGCGCGGATACACGGGTGTGTGGTCCACGGTTCCGCGCCCCTGCACCTCGTCGGCGATCAGCGCGTTGCGTTTGTCGAGGAAAAGAATGCGGAACTGCTCGCGCGTCTCATGCGCCATGGCCGCATGACAATACTGGATGACCGACGACCACGAGGAAAGCACCTGCTTGCCCTTGAGCTCGCTCTTCAACGTGCGATGGCTAATGGTGGATATCAGCTTCAGATCGAGCGCCACCGCCTCTCCGACGCCCTTGACCTCCTGCAGCAGCGCTGCCGGTGCGCCGAAGACGCCGGCAAGCGACCCGAAGCGATCGATCAGTGCCTTGGCAATCGGCTTGGTGTCGCGGCGCGGGATCAGCCGGAAAAGCAGAAGTTCGAGGATTTCATAATCGGCAAGCACCGTATCGCCATGGTCGCGGAAGCGATTGCGCAGCCTCTCGCGATGGCCGTGATAATGCTCTTCCTTGGCGGGCAGGGCGGCTTTTTTGGCGGAAGCTGCCGCCTTTGACGGCTGTCCGAAAAACGCCCGTTCGTCCATAGCGATATCCTCGTCCATGTCGAAAGGCAGTTCGTCGTTGCCAACCTGCGGAACGGGACCTTTCGCCATGGCGAGTGTTACCCGTTGAGCGGCGGCAGGCCTGGCCGGTCGAGACCGGCGGGCGACAGCGTGAAGATCTCGCAGCCATTGGCGGTCACGCCGACCGTATGTTCGTACTGCGCTGATAGCGACCGGTCGCGCGTCACGGCGGTCCAGCCGTCCGCCAGCACCTTCACATGCGGGCGTCCGAGATTGATCATCGGCTCGATGGTGAAGATCATGCCCTCACGCAGTTCCGGCCCTTCATTGGCGCGGCCGTAATGCAGGATGTTCGGCGAATCGTGGAAGAGACGGCCGACACCATGGCCGCAGAAATCGCGCACGACGGAGCAGCGCTCCGCTTCGGCATAGGTCTGGATCGCTTCGCCGATCGCGCCGGTGCGCGCGCCGGGATGAACGGCGGCAATGCCGCGCATCAGCGACTCATAGGTCACTTCCAGCAGACGTTCGGCTGCGCGCTTGACCTGGCCGACCGGATACATGCGGCTCGAATCCCCATGCCAACCGTCGACGACGAAGGTCACGTCGATATTGACGATATCGCCCTCGCGCAGCGGCTTGTCATCGGGAATGCCGTGGCAGACCACATGATTGATCGAAGTGCAGGTGGACTTGGTATAGCCGCGATAGTTCAGGGTCGCCGGATAGGCGCCGTTATCCATGCCGAATTCGAAAACGAAGCGGTCGATTTCATTGGTTGCGAGACCCGGCTTGACGATATCGGCAAGCGCATCGAGGCAGCGCGCGGTCATCTGGCACGCATTGCGCATTCCCTCGAATGCTTCAGGGCCATAAAGCCTGATGGCGCCGGTATTCTTCGGCGGCGCGGAGGAGGCTTCGATATAATTCACCATTGCAAGGCCTTAGCAGAAATTGTCGTCTCTTTTCATAATGCAGCTATGCCGGGTTCGTCCATCGCGATCAACCGCATGGGCAAGATTTCTCGGGCGCGTTGTACCGGGTGAAAAAATGCCGCCGGGCCGCCCACCAGCGTCAGCAGAGCTGCGGACCATCAATATCCACAGTCTTCTCAATAAGATAGGATTGTGAACGGAAAATTCCACTGTTACTCACCGATTGGTGACAGACCGGGGTTGACCGAATGCTGAATGAAACTGCCATGGCCGCGCTCGAACAGACGGGTGCCAATGAGCCTGAAAAGCGTATCCGCGACAGAAGCGCTACGGAACGCGCTATCCTGAAAGCCGCCAAGAACCTGCTGGCGGAAGAGGGTTTCCAGAATTTCGGCATCAATGCCGTCGCCCGCCGCGCCGGCTGCGATAAGCAGCTCATCTACCGCTATTACGGTGGTCTCGACGGCCTCGTCGAGGCGATCGGCGCCGATCTCGGCAACTGGGTCAAGGACCGCATCCCCGAAGATACCGGCGGCATGTTCCTCTTGACCTATGGCGATCTCATGGAGCGGCTGTCGCTGCTTTTCCTGGAAGCGCTGCGCGACGATCCCCTAATGCGCCGCATCGTCGCCTGGGAGATCTCGGAAAATACCGAGCACGTGAGGCGTCTCTCCGAGGCGCGCTCAAAAGCGCTCGGACTGTGGCTGGATC
>NZ_JBFTPD010000041.1:0-51156 GCF_056398305.1 Rhizobium sp. 01T444 | reverse complement strand
CTGGCGACCTGCTCTACCGGCACGCCCTCCGATGCAAGCAACTCCCGAGAAATCCCATGGATTGCTTCCGCATCGGCCGCCCAGTCGTCCCAGTCGGCGGCGGGTCGGATCAGGGCTGAGCGCGAGCGACCGTCTTCGAACACCCAGGCAATTTCGATGGGAACACTTTTCTTGCTGAGGGACGAGGCCTCGAAATCCAGGAAAACGATCAATGCAACGCGACAGGCGAGTGCTGTCCTCCAGCGAAAGACTTGTCCCGTTCGTCCGGTGCTCATCGCCTCGAAATCTATTCAAGCCTTTGGGCCGGTTCGAGCGAACAGGACGCAGCCTATAGCTGCCTGCGTTTATTTGTCGAGCCGCATGCCATCGGCATTAAAGATGTGCAGATCGGCGGGATCGCAGGTGAAGGCGAGTTGGCTGCCGGTCTCAATGTCAACCGTTCCTCTGTATTCGACGGTCAAAGGTTGGCCGTCGCCAAGCTGACAATAGAGGAATTGCGTGCCGCCGAGATATTCGTCGAAATCGACTCTCGCCCGCAACACGTCATCCTCCGGCCCCGAGACGATACTCAGATGCTCCGGCCGCGCGCCGAGGGTGATCTTCTGCCCCGCCGCTAGCCCAGCGCCGCCGATCGGCGAACGAATGCGATTTCCGGCCGCCAGGATGGTGCCGTCACCTGTCCAGCTTGCCTCGAGCAGGTTCATGCGCGGCGAGCCGATGAAGCCCGCGACGAAGACATTGTTCGGCCGTTCATAGATCTCGCGCGGCGTTCCCGTTTGTTCGATATGCCCATCACGAAGCACGACGATCTTGTCGGCGAGTGTCATCGCTTCGGTCTGGTCGTGCGTGACATAGATCATCGTATTGCCGAGCTCGCGATGGAGTCTGGCGATTTCGATGCGCATGGAGACGCGCAGTTCCGCGTCGAGGTTCGACAACGGTTCGTCGAAAAGGAAGACATCCGGCTTGCGGACAATCGCGCGGCCGATTGCCACGCGCTGCCGCTGGCCGCCGGAGAGCTGGCCCGGTCGGCGATCGAGGAGGTGATCGATCTTCAGGATCGCCGAGGCCGCCTTGACGCGGGCCTCGATTTCCGATGCCTGCGTTCTTGCCATCTTCAGGCCGAAGGCAAGGTTTTCGCGCACACTCATATGCGGATAGAGCGCGTAAGACTGGAAGACCATGGCGATGCCGCGATCGGAGGGATCGAGATCGGTGACATTGCGGCCCTTAATCTCGATCTCGCCGTCAGTGACATCCTCCAGCCCGGCAATCATGCGCAGGAGGGTGGATTTCCCACATCCCGAGGGGCCGACGAAAACGACGAAGGATCCCTCGGAAATGGTTAGGTCAATGCCATGGATGACTTCCAGATTTCCGAAACTCTTACGAATTTCGGTCAGCACGACGCCCGTATCCGCCATGTTATTCACCGCGCGCCTCGCCCGCTCTGACCCAGACGAGCATCTCGCCCGGCTCACGATTGTCCCAGAAAGGATAGGGCACGAAACGCGCGCTCGCCTGCTTTGCCGCCGGCGGCGAGGTACGGTAGAGCGCCGAACCCCAGTCGGCTGTGTCGCGACTGACGGGCAGGTCGAGAGCGACCGCGCCGCGAAGGCCAGCAATTTCTGTTGTCTTCGCCTGCGAGACATCGGCGGAAAGCGTAATGCCATTCAGCCCCTCGCCATTGTCTGTTTCTTCTACGCAATAGACGAGCGGACCGCGCATCAGCGCCGTGCGGCCGGCATCCTGGCGGACCAGTGGATTGGCAAAGAGCTTGCGGGCAGCCAGCGGGATCGACAGATCGACCTTGTCGCCGCTCTTCCAATCCCGTTCGATCCGGGCATAGCCGTCCACTACAGCGGATTGAAGATCGAGCTTTTCGCCGTTGACGGAGAGCGCAGCACCCTCAGCCCATTCCGGAATGCGCAGCGAAAGCGCGAAACGCGCGGGACGATCGAGCGTCAGGTCGAAATGGATCGCGCCATCCCAGGGATAGCGGGTCTGTTGCGAAAGCTCGACCTTGGCGCCGGCGAGATCGAAGCGTGCCGTGCTTTCCCCGTAGAGATGGACGGCAATTTCGTCCTCGGCGATCGCATACATGTAGGAGCCAACGGAGGCGAGCAGACGGGCGATGTTCGGCGGGCAGCAAGGGCAATGGTGCCAGATCCAACGATGGTGTTTGCCCGCGCTTTCCAACGGGTTCTCATAGAAGAAACGGGTGCCGTCGAGTGAAAGGCCGGCCATGGCGCCATTGTAGAGCGCTTGCTCCATGATATCGGCATAGCGCCGGTTCGGACCGCGGCCGAGCATACGGTTTGCCCAGAAGACGAGGCCGACCGAGGCGCAGGTCTCGGCATAGGCGCTTTCATTCGGCAGGTCGTAATAGTCGGTAAAGCCCTCGTTGGATGCGGCTGGGCCGATGCCGCCGGTGACGTACATCTGCTTGGTCGTCAGATCGTCCCAGAGGGTTTCGAGTGCAGCCGTCAACGTGTCGTCATTATATTCGGTGGCGATATCGGCCATGCCCGCATAGAGATACATGGCGCGCACCGCGTGGCCGACGACCTTCTTCTGCTCGCGCACCGGCAGATGCGCCTGGCCATATTCATAGGTCTTCTGGTGGAAGTCGGCCGCACTGCGGCCATCACGTGCCGCTTCGTCGGTGAAGAAATGCGGTTCGGTGCCGCGCTCGTCGATGAAGAACTTCGAGAGATCCAGATATTTCTTTTCGCCGGTGGCGCGCGCGAGCTTGACGAGGGCAAGTTCCACCTCTTCGTGGCCGCAATAGCCGGGGATCCGGCCGGGGCCATGACCGAAGACGGTGATCAGGTAATCTGCATAGCGGCTCATGATGTCGAGCAGTTTCTTCTTGCCGGTCGCCTGGTAATAGGCGACAGCGCCTTCGATCAGGTGACCGGCGCAATAAAGTTCGTGATGGTCGCGCAGGTTTGTCCAGCGCCGGCCGGGCTGCACGCGCTGGAACCAGGCATTCAGATAGCCGTCCTTGTCCTGGAGTTTCTCATACATGTCGATGATCTGATCGACGCGGGCTTCAAGCTTCGGATTGGACCGGCGGTAGAGCGAATAGGCGACCGTCTCGATCGACTTGCCGAGGTCACTGTCCCAGAACATCTGCGTCGTGCCGCCCCAGGGGCCGATSGGGATGACCACGCCGGGGCTTGGCTGSGTCACGTCGATSGCCTGCAGCATRCCSGCYTCGACRCAGCGGTCGAGYAGCGTTTCGGCGGTGGAATCGCAGATCGCATCCTGGCGATCGCCAAACAGGCCCTGCAACTCGACGCTCGGCACGGGCAGGGGACGGAACTGGCGGTCTCTCTTCAGCTTATTCATGGCTTCATCCATTTCGTTGAAAGGTCATCATTTCACCGCGCCGGCCATCAGCCCGCGCATGTAGTAGCGTTGCAGGAGCAGGAAGACGATCAGGCAGGGGATCGTCATGACGACGACGCCGGCCTGGACCGCGCCCCAGTTGATGGCGCCGAGGCGACCGGCGCGCACCGCCGTCATCAGGACGGGAAGCGTGTATTTCTCGTTGCTGGAGAGCAGCACGAGGGCAGCCAGGAATTCGTTCCAGGCATTGAGGAAAGCAAAGATCGCCACTGTCGCAATACCCGGCAGTACCAGCGGCAGAAGTACGCGGACGAGCAGTCTCAGATCCCGCGCGCCGTCGATGCTGGCTGCTTCCTCGATCTCCTTCGGCACGGCGTCAAAGGCATTGCGCATCATGAAAACGGAGAAAGGAAGTTGCAGCGTGACGTAGACGAGGGTGAGCCCCAGCAGCGAGTTGTTGAGGCCGAGCTTCGCCAGAATGATGAAGAGCGGCGTCAGGATCGACTGGAACGGGATCATCAGCGTCGCGATGATCAGCACGAAAAGTGTGTTCTTCAGCGGGAAACGGTAGCGCGAGAAGCCATAGCCTGCGAGCAGGCTGACGGTGACGGTCAGCAGCACTGTCGCCAGCGAGACGAACAGTGAGTTGATCATGTGCTGCCAGATGCCGGCGCCGAACGTATCGAGCAGCGCATAGGCATCGAAGCTGACCCCGGTCGTCGGCCAGGGCGGCAGCGGCGGCAGGCTTGCCTCCGTGCCATGCCGGAAGGAAGCGAGCAGCGTGATGATGAAGGGCGCCAGGAAGAAGATCGAAATGGCGATGCCGGCGACATGATAGGCCGATTGCGATCTGAAGCGCTTGCGGGCGCGGCGTTGTCGGGACGAGATCATCAGCGTTCCTCCCCGACACGCAGCAGCCAGAGCTGGACGATGGAGATCGCAACGAGGATTGCCAGAAGTACTATCGAAAGGGCGGATCCGTAGCCCAGATTGAAGGACACGAAGGACTGGTTGAAGATGTAGTAGACGACCGAGATCATCTTGTTCTGCGGCCCGCCCGACGTCATGATGTAGAACTGGTCGAAGGCGAGGATCGAGCCGGTGACCGAGACGATCAGCGCCAGGGCAATCGTCCTTCGCATCAGCGGCAGGGTTAGATGGCGAAAGCGCTGCCAGCGCCCGGCCCCATCGATGCGGGCTGCCTCCGTCAGTTCGGACGGAATGGCCTGCAGGCCGGTCAGCAGGATGATCATCGTAAAGCCCGCGATCTTCCAGACGACCATGACGATGATGGTTGCAAAGGCGGTATCGAAGCTCGCCATAATATTGGGGCTTCGCTCGACGAGGCCGAGCGCGCGAAGGGCAGGGCCGAAGAAGCCGCTATCGACATTGGCAAGCCAGACCCAGAGAAGCGAAGCCGTCGCGAGCCCCACGACGACGGGCAGGAAGATGATCGTCCGGTAGGTGCTGACGAAGCGGCGCTCCTTTTCCACGAAAATCGCCAGCGGGAAGGCGATCGCAAAGATCGCGATGGTCACGATGACGGTGTAATAGGCAGTGAAATTCAGGGCCGCCATGAAGCGGCTGTCGTTCCACATGCGGGTATAATTGGCAAAGCCGATCCAGTGCGAGGCACCCATCAGCGGCCAGTTGTGCAGGCTCATCCAGCCGGTGAAGAGCACGGGCATTACGAAGAAGACGATGACAAGCGCCATGGCTGGCGCGATATAGAGAAAGCCGCGCCATTGCGTCTTTCGCCGTTTTCGGACAGCGCGGATGCGCTGCGGACCGGAACCGGTCATCAAAACCTCCGCATTTTTCGTTTACTTCGATCTGTGGATCGGCCGGGGAACTGCCACCGTCCCCCGGCCACGGCCGGGAGAGTTATTGGCCGCTGTCGATGATGGACTGCATCTCGGATTGGGCATTCGAGAATGCGCCATCGATGTCGTCACCGAAGATCGCGGCATTGGTGAAGGTCGCCCAAGGCCCATTGGCGCTGTTGATCAGATCGTTGAACTGCAGCGTATAGGGTGTCTTGGCAACGGAGATCGCCTTCAGGCCCACCTGCATGCGGGGGTCGAGCCCGGCAAGAACCTGATCGGCAATGTCCCCGCGTGTCGGCAGGCTGCCGTATTTGGCCAGGACTTTCTGGCCGTCCATCGAATAGATGTATTCGAGGAATTCCTTGACCGCATCGATCTTCTTCGTCCCCTTGGTGATGACGAAATTGTCGCCACCGGCAAAGGACGATGTTTTGCCGTCGACGCTGGGGATCAGCGTCACGCCGAAGTTGATATCCGGGTACTGCGTGACCAGCGTGCCGATGGCGAAGGCGCCGAGGCTCTGCTGGCCGATCTTGCCGTTTGTGAAGGTCAGGAAGTTCGTGCCGTTATCGCTCGCAGCACTTGCCGGAACAAGATCCTTCTTCACCATATCGCGATAGAAGCCAACGGCCTTGCGCATCTGCGGCGTATCGAGCGTTGCAGTCTTGCTGTCCTCAGAGAGGATATCGGCACCAGCGCCCCAGACGAGCGGCGTGAAAGTGAAGATCATGCAGCCGCCACAGCCGCCGCCCGAGAAGTAGAAGCCGTAGGTATCATCGCCGAGCTTGCGGATCTTCTCGGCGTTGGCTTCGATTTCCTCCCAGGTCTTGGGCGCCTTTTCGGGGTCGAGGCCGGCCTTCTTGTAGAGGTCCTTGTTCCAGGCAAAGACAGAGGTTTCGACCGACAGCGGCAGACCGTAGATCTTGTCCTGATAGGTACCGAGTTTGACATGCGACGGTGACAGCGAATTGAAATAGGGCAGGCTCTTTGCCCAGTCCGTCAGGTCCTCGAGCTGGCCCGCAGCTGCGAAGGCCGGGTTATAGATCAGGTCCATCGACAGGGCGTCGGGCGCCTGACCGCCGGCGATTGCGGTTGCATATTTCTGCACCAGTTCGCCGAAGGGCACTTCGGTCGTGACCACCTGGTTTTCGTGGCTCGCATTATAGGCCTCGACGACCTTCTTGAAGGCATCGCCGATACCCGTGCGGACCCACATTTCAATCTTTTCAGCAGCCGAGGCTGTCGAGACCAGGCATAGGGTGGCAATACTGGTTGCCACCAATAGACGCTTCATCATGGCTCTCCTCCCAAGTTGGCGCGTCTCCTTCGCGCCGTTGCTATATTCCGAGGGTGTCACCCCCGCATGATTGCCGCACGACGAGACGGCACGGCAATTTCCTGATGCCGGGCTCCACCGAGCGTCCCTCCGCAAGCGCCAGAACCGTCAATCCGGCCTGCCGCCCCAGTTCCTTCAACTCCATATCCACCGTCGTCAGCGGCGGTCGCGTCTGGGCGGCGACAATCTCCCAATTGTCGAATCCCACCACCGAAACATCCTGCGGCACCCTGATGCCGCGTTCGCGCAGTGCATCGATGACACCACGCGCAATCTGATCATTGCCGCAGAAGATGCCATCGGGCCTTTCGCCGCCGCCGCTCCACAATCTTGCGACGGCTTCGTGGCCCCAGCTTTCCGACCAGACCCCGAACAGGACCGGCCGCTCTTCTCCCGCGACCCTGCGATAGGCATCGGCACGCTCGCGCACCGAGAAGAAATTCTCCGGTCCGGTGACATGCACCATCCGCTTGCGCCCGAGCTTTGCCAGCCACTCGACGGCAAGCTGCGCGCCCTGCGCATCATCGGAGCGGAAGGTGACACTTCCCGGCGCTCCTTCCGTAAATGCGTAGACCACAGGCACATGCAAATTCGACAGATCGACCGGTAACCGTCTATCCAGACGCTTTCCTGTTGCGATGATGCCATCAACCTGTTTGTCGAGCATAGCCTCGACATGAATCTGCGCCAGCGCCGGGTCCTCCTCAATCGCGCACAGAAAGACCGAAACGCCATGGTCGACGAGAGCATCCGATATGCCTGCCATGACCGGCAGGGTAAAACGGCCATAGGTATCGTTGGTGAGAAGCCCGATCGTGAAACTACGCTTGCTGAGCAGGCCTCTCGCCAAAGCGTTCGGCCTGTACCCGATCTCCGCCGCAATGCGCTTGACCCGCTCGCGCGTTTCCAGTCCCATCCGCCCCGTATCGTTCAGCGCCTTCGATGCCGTCGAGATGCTGATTCCAGCGGCAGCCGCGACATCATGAATGGTGATCCGGCCTCTTTTTCCTCCTGTTGTGTCCAGCAACTCCTCCATCGAACTTGCGATGAGAAAAGCTTTTCTCTGTAAAATTGTCAAGTGAGAAAAGGTTTTCTCAGCTATCGTTGACCAGGTCTAGGGCCGATGAGCAGAGATGAACTGGTATCAATGATGAGCCGGCTTCTGATCGGAGGTAGGCGCGTTGGGCTTGTCAGTCTGTGATCGCAATCACTTACAGATATCCGACATGGTCGCCGAATGGGATATCCTCATCCAGGTTGCCGCTGCCGATACGTTCGCTTTCGCCGGACAGGCGCTCTTCGTCCGGATCGGAAGCCTCTGCATGGGGGTGGGAGGAATGATGGTCCAGATGCCGATCCGCTGCCGGATCATCATCCGCATCGATACGATCTTCATCGCTACCGGCGGTAGGGTGATCGTCCTTTTTCCCATTGCCGGCGGTGATCTTTGCCTGTCGCTCGGCGACCCAGGCATTGTCAGGTTCGGAGCCGATGGAGGTGCTGTGGTTCACGTGTGTGGCCGAGGAGGCTGCCGTGGGCGAGGTGGGCGCAATCTTTTCGACCATTGAAACTCCCTGGCTTATGGCCCGACTGGCGGGCCCGGCTATGATGTCTGTCGCCCAAGCGGGTGCGCATGGGGATCGATGCTGATCTGGTCGCGGCCCCTCATCTTGGCCGCGTAGAGCGCCAGATCGGCCCTGCGATAGATATCATTGGCATAGTCTCCGCTCATGACACAGGCAATGCCTGCAGAAAAACTGTAGCGGAAGCTGAGCTGGTCAGCCAGCGGGCGAGACTGCCTGACGGCAACCAGCATGCGATTGACGATCTCTGCCGCCTCTTCGGGAACCGTGTTCGGAAGAACCAGAACAAACTCTTCGCCGCCGACGCGACCGAGAATATCCGTCTTGCGCACCATTTTCTGCAGCGTGGCAGCGAAATCCTTGAGAACGGCATCGCCTGCAGTATGGCCGAAACGGTCATTGATATATTTGAAATTGTCGATGTCGAGAACCGCGAGGCAACCGACTTTCTCCTGCTGGCCACCATAGCTGTGCACCAGCTCATCGAGCTTCGACATGACGAAACGTCTGCTCGGGATACCGGTCAGCTCGTCGGTCTGGGAGGCTTTGATCGCGCTGTCGCGATCTTGCCGCAGCGTCCTCTGATCGGAGCGGATCGATGTCACGTCACTTGCGACACAGAGCATCCAGCCATTGGTCTGCATGGTCTCGGTCATCCACAACCATCGGCCGTCATGAAGATCGGTCTCAAAGGCACGAAATCCGCTTTTGCCTCGACGGGCAAGCGTCGACAGCAGCCAGCTCTCAAAGTCAGCCGCGGCAATAATCGTTCCGCGGCGGGCGTTAAAATTGCGCCGCATCAGCTCGGACCAGAGTGGTTGTTCGTCCTCTGCGATAAACCAGGCATCGCGAAAAGCGCGATTGGTAAAACGCAACCGGTCATCCTGGTCGTAGACCGCAACCATGACGCCCGCAGCTTCCATCAGCTGCGCCATTTGCAACATCGCTTCCGTGTCACCCAAGGTCATCATGCCCTCAGAACAGATCATCATCTGCTTGAACTATCTGCCTGGCGTGAAGAAACAGTTAGCTGGTTTGCATATGCACAGGTGGTTCTGCGCCGTCACCGCTGGCTGATCGCGATTCCGCCCGTAATGGAACCGCGAATTCTTCCTGTAAGTGGAATAATACCTTCCACGTTCTGCCGATTAACGGATTCCGGTGAATGGCTATGGTGGTGCCAGGCCAGCAAGGGCTGTTGGTGAATTTGTCAAAACGGAGAACTGAGATGAACAGACTGATCCTTTCCCTGATGCTGGCAACCGTCAGCATCGCTCCCCTTTCCCAAGCCGTCGCCGCTCCTGCCAAGCAGGTTGCGATCACCCAGCAGGTGCCGGTGACCGTGCACTATCGTTCTGCCAAGATCGATGGCGTCGACATGTTCTATCGTGAAGCCGGCCCGGCCGACGGCCCGGTCGTCCTGCTTCTGCACGGCTTCCCGACATCCTCGCACATGTTCCGCAACCTTATTCCGCTGCTGGCAGATCGCTATCACGTCATCGCACCCGACTATCCGGGCTTCGGTCAGAGTGATGCACCCGATCACACCAAGTTCGCCTACACCTTCGGCCATTATGCAGACATGGTCGATACGCTGATGACCAAGCTCGGCGCCAAGAAATATGCCATGTATGTCATGGATTACGGCGCACCAGTCGGCTACCGTCTGGCTCTCAAGCACCCGGAACGGGTCAGCGGGTTGATCGTCCAGAACGGCAATGCCTATGAAGAAGGCCTGCGCGAGTTCTGGGATCCCATCAAGGCCTATTGGGCCGAGGATTCGAAGGAGAAGCGCGAGGCGCTCTCCAATCTCGTGGTTCTCGAGACCACCAAGTTCCAGTACACGGACGGCGTCAAGGACCTCACCCGCATCAGCCCCGACAACTGGGTTCACGATCAGGCCTTGCTCGACCGGCCGGGTAACAAGGATATCCAGCTCGACCTCTTCCACGATTACGGCACGAACGTCCCGCTCTACCCGCAGTTCCAGGCCTTCTTCCGCGAACGCAAGCCGCCGACGTTGATCGTCTGGGGCAAGAACGACAAGATCTTCCCGGAGGTCGGCGCACATCCTTACCTGCGTGATCTTCCGGACGCTGAAATGCACCTCCTCGACACAGGTCATTTCGCCCTTGAAGACAAGCTGGATGAGATGGCGCCCCTCATCCGCGATTTCCTCGATCGCAAGATCGCAAAGTAACAATCGCCTACATGAAGGCCCGCGCATTCAGAGATGAATACGCGGGCCTTTAGTTATCAATTGAAGTGCCTGTTGGATCTCAGCTTTTCCACCGAAAAATCGATGAAGCTTCGCACTTTTGCCGAAGCATACCGGCCTTCCGGATGGACGACATGGATCGGCAAAGCCTCCTCCTCATACTCAGCCAGGATCGTGCGTAATTCGCCGGCCTCAAGCTGCGGCGCAATCTGGTAGGACAGAACGCGCGTCAGGCCCCAGCCGGAAGCCGCCGCCGAGATGGCAGCCTCGTTGGTGCTGCAGAAGAGACGGGGACTGACGTGGACGGTTGACTTCCTGTGCACACCAAAACGCCATTCGAGCGACGTCCACGCACTGGTAGAGGCGACAATGCGATGGTTCGACAGATCGCCGGGCGTCATCGGAACGCCATGCTTTTCAAAATAGACAGGGGATCCGCAGATGACGCGTCTCACCTGTCCGACACGCGTCGCGGTGAGGCCGGAGTCAGGCAGATGACCGATGCGGATCGCAACATCGATACCTTCTTCGACCATGCCGACAACACGATCGACGAACAGGCCGCGACCGATCACATCAGGGTAGAGATCCAGATATTCGGTCATTAGCGGCAGGACGAACATTGTGCCGAACATGGCAGAGGTAGTGACGGTGAGAGTGCCCGTCGGTCTGCCGTAGGCGCCGGCTGCGGCAGCTTCCGCCTCCGAGAGATCGGCGAGCAGCCTCTGGCAGTCTGCAAAATACTGGGCACCTGCTTCCGTCAGCTTGACGGACCGCGTCGTGCGCGTCAGCAGGCGCGTACCGATGATATCTTCCAGGGCAGACACCATGCGAGTGACTGCGGGAGGGCTCATGTGGAGTTGCCGTCCTGCGTCTGCAAAGCTCTCGGCCTCCGCGACCTTCACGAAGACCCTCATTGCCTGCCATCGATCCATGCGGTTCACACTGTCTTCAAAAGCTTAAGTCCCTGACAGAGATTTAAACGCTTTTATTCCGATCGCAATCTATCGGCCCCATAGCGGCAAGCCGCTGAACGTCCGGCTTTTGATCTCGCCGTCGACGGCTTCAGCTTCTTGACGAGGGCTCGCAGTTCCGAAGCGATGTCGGGAGCGCCGAAAGCCTTCAATTGCCGACTTGCGAGGGCGCCTGCCGCTCCGTCACCGGCTTCTATCGCCAGCGCGAATTTGACGGCGATTTCGACAAACAGGTCGAAACTGCCTCCGCGCTTTGCAGCGTCGATTTCAGCTCCACTTAGCGCCATTTGCTTCGCCTCGAGCTCCAGGGATCGAAGAGCGTCGAAATCGCTTCTCGAACTTGCAAGTGCAAGTTCGATTTGTATGCGCACCAGGGGAGTGATGAGGTTCTTGCTCAAGCCATTCTCCATAGGCTGCGATAGCCATCGTCTCTTCGGTCACCGTTTCGAGCCTGCCGGAAGATATTGCTTGACGCTTGGTAGGCGGGGCCGTTCGCAGACGGAATATTGTCGGTGGAGCAATACACCCGGCCGCAGCCAGCCTGAACTGACATTCTGCTGAAGGCTTTCTTCCCCCTGACGCAACAATCGGACGAAGCTACCTCGCGAAGCCTCTCCGCAAAACGGACCCACACCAAAGAACAGTTCCTGACATTGGGAGGCTCTGCTAACCGTCGCAAAGATCCGACTGAGTGCTATAAACCAAGACAACCGAATACTGCTTCGAGGAACGTCATGCCCCAACCCGTCCTGTTTTCCCCCTTCTCCGTGCACAATCTCGAACTCGCCAACCGAATCGTGATCGCGCCCATGTGCCAGTATTCGGCCGTCGACGGCTGCATGACGGACTGGCATCTGATCCATCTCGGACAGCTTGCGCTTTCCGGCGCGGCATTGCTGACTATCGAAGCGACCGCTGTCGTTCCCGAAGGACGCATTACCTTTGCCGATGTCGGCCTTTACGATGACGCTTCAGAGGCCGCGATGGCTCGTACGCTCGAAAGCATCAGGAAATGGTCGGATATGCCGATTGCCGTGCAATTGGCGCATGCCGGCCGCAAGGCCTCGACCGAGGTTCCCTGGAGAGGCGGCGGTCAGTTTTCGCCGACCGATCCGAACGGATGGCAGACCGAAGCGCCTTCCTCTGTCGCTTTCAACCCGAACTATGTGCCGCCGACTGCACTCGACCGCGATGGCATGAAGCGTGTCCGCGATGCCTTTGAAGCTGCCGCACGGCGGGCTGCGAAAATCGGCATTGATGCCGTCCAGATCCATGGCGCCCATGGCTATCTGCTGCACCAGTTCCTGTCGCCTTTATCGAACCAGCGAACTGACGAATATGGCGGCTCGCTGGAAAACCGTGCTCGATTTCCGCTGGAGGTTCTCGATGCGGTGAGGGATGCCTTTCCCTCCGATCGGCCGGTGACGATGCGCGTTTCCGCCACAGACTGGGTCGAAGGCGGTCTGGAGATTTCCGAGAGCGTCGAATTTGCCAGGATGCTCGAAGCGAGAGGCTGCGATGCCATCCATGTATCGAGCGGCGGCCTGCATCCCTCTCAGGCAATCCCGATCAGCCCGAGCTACCAAGTGCCGCTCGCCCGGGCAATCAAAAGCGCCGTAAAAATGCCGGTCATCGCCGTCGGCCTGATCACCGAGCCGACGCAGGCCGAGGCAATCGTTGCGACGGGCGATGCAGACCTCATCGCGCTTGCTCGCGCCATCCTCTACGATCCGCGATGGCCGTGGCACGCAGCCGCCGAGCTCGGCGGGCAGGTGAAAGCGGCCAATCAATATCTCCGTTGCCAGCCGTCGCAGCTCAAAAACCTGTTTGCAAAATAAGATGGAGCGCGAGGATAACGCTGGCTGCGTGATCGTCTAAGCTGCTGTCTGGCATTACGATTATGATGTACCCTTCCTGCCACGTTAAATGGGCAGGGAGGGGCTCATGACCGTTGCGGGCACAGTAATTGTCGGCGCAGGCCCCGCCGGGCTCGCCTGTGCGGCAGCGCTCGGGGCCAACGGCCGCTCCTCTATAATCCTCGA
This sequence comes from Rhizobium sp. 01T444, assembly GCF_056398305.1. NCBI lineage: Bacteria > Pseudomonadati > Pseudomonadota > Alphaproteobacteria > Hyphomicrobiales > Rhizobiaceae > Rhizobium > Rhizobium sp. 01T444. Next base: position 37,823 of record NZ_JBFTPD010000041.1, on the reverse strand, counting down.
ACGTGCGGATAATCTGGCTGCCTCGTGGCGAAGGCATTATGACCGGCTGCATCTGCACACCGCCAAGGCGCATTCAGGGCTGCCCGGAATGCCCATGCCGAGGGCGTTTCCAAGATATCCGTCGCGACTGCAGGTGATCGACTATTTCGAAGCCTATGCGCGCGCCAACGATATCAGGATACGGTTTGGCAAATCCGTCATCAGCGTCAGGCAGGGCCAAGACTGGATCGTCGAGACGAATGACGGAGACGCCTTGGAGGCCGAAACCGTCGTGATCGCGACCGGGCTTTCCAAAGCTCCCATAAAGCCGGTCTGGAAAGGCCAGGAAAGCTTCACCGGAAAGCTCCTGCATTCCTCCGAGTTCAGCAATGCGGGAGCACTCGGCGCGCGCAGGGTGCTTGTCGTTGGTTTTGGCAATTCGGCCGGCGAGATCGCGCTCGAATGCGCTGAGGCGGGTCTTGAGGTCGGCATGTCGGTGCGTGGGCCGATAAACATCGTTCCGCTGGAAATGTTCGGAATTCCAACCGCGACAATCGCCATCGCACAACAGCATTTTCCACACGGATTCGCTGACGCAGTCAATGCACCATTCCTGCGCTTGCGCTATCGCGACATGGGAAAACTGGGGCTGCAAAAATCCGCCAAGGGTCCTCTGACCAATATGGCGGAGAAAAGCCGCACGCCCCTGATCGATATCGGAACCATGGCTGAGATCAGAGCTGGCAAGATCAGGATATATCCAGGCATTGAAAGCTCGGATCGTCAGCAGGTGCATTTCGTCGATGGCCGATCGGCGGATTTCGATGCGATCATCCTGGCAACGGGCTATCGGCCCTCGCTGGAGACAATATTGCCTGATTTCGCCGAGAAGTTTGAGGGCGCGGAAAGGCCGAAAAGAGGAGAGCTTCAGCCCGGGAATGACGGCCTGTATTTCTGCGGATTCAACACGGCCTCCACAGGCCTGTTGCGTCAAATCGGCATCGAGGCCGTCAGCATTGCCCGATCGATAGCAGAACGCTGAAGAGCCCAAGACTTTGGGAGCGCTTGGTCTGTCCCGCTCAGAGAAGCGGGCGGCACAAATCTATTTCATCCCGGATCGGAATCCCGTGATCGCCGATATCGGGAATGGCGGGCTTCAGTAATCGCGCCTCATGAACTGCGCCAGGTCGAACCCGCCGCAGCTCGAAGCCTCGCTGCTGGTAGAAGCGCAATGCGGCGAGATTGTCGTTGGTTGTCATGACCCAAAGGCACCCAATACCCTGCTCGCGCAAAACATCGGCCAAGGCTTCGATCAACAGGGTACCGACCCCCTGGCCGGGAGAGACCGCGTCCAGCGACATCAATTCTGCATCGTTGCCCTCTAGCCGATACGTCGCCAGCCCGCGCTCGGGGTCGGCCACCAGCGCCGGAAGCGTCAGCAAGTCGAAGGCTTCGCCGTGAGCGATGATCGTCGTGCCACCCCATCGTTGCAGGAGGAGTTTCGAAATCCAGTCAGCATCCTGTTTGGTAGCCGCACGAGCCGTCATGACCCATCATACCAAGGGTCAGGCCCTGTGACCATCGTGTGGAGGTCCCGGGTCAATCCGCCGGGGTCATTCTCGGCGGCCGGATCCAGCCCCAGCTTCGTCAGCCAGCACCACATGCTAACCCGATGGAAGAGCGTATAGAGCCAAAGCGTCCGCTCGATATCGGGATGATCGACCGGACCATAGCCTTCAATAATGGGTCTATGGCTGCGCGGGTCTTCATGTGCCGAACAGAAGAGGGCCTTGGCAAGATCAAAGAGCCTGTCTGCCGCCCGTGCATTACCGAAATCGATAAGTCCGCTGAGCTGAAGCCGGCCCATGTCATCACGCAGGGCCAGCACATTGCCCTGGTGAAAATCGTCGTGGCAGAGCACGGCACCGCTGCTCTCCTGCAGAACGCCGAAGTTTCCTTCTGCCGACTGCTGTAGACGGCGCCCGAGATCGGCATCGCCGCCTAAATCGCGGAAGCGTCGGAACACGTCTTCGAACGCTGACGTCATATAGTCCGCATTCGTTGATATCGGTCTGTGGATCCCTTGGCCGCGTACGTAGCCATAGGCAGGCATCGGCATTGCATGGATGCGTCTCAGCAACTCTCCCATCTGGCGGTAAGCATTCTCAATATCCGGCTCAGCCATCCAGTCACGCAGCGAGCGGCCGGGTAGCAGCGGCAGCAAGGCGTAGCGCAGCGGCAAGAGGCTTCGCGACTCGTCGATCTCCAGCCACTTTGGAACGAGCGCTGTCAGCTCCGCGCACCAACCCGCCACAAGCCTCTCCTTCGCCGGCCCCCATTCGGGTTCGTCGGGATAGATTTTCAGCACCAGCGGTTCGCGGTTCGCGCCTGCAAGATCGATCCTGTAGACTTCCGTACTGCCGCCGTGCAGACGGGAAAAGCCGCCGGCGATAAAGCTGGGATCGAGGTTTTGGACGATCCGCTGAACTGTTTCCCTGTCAAGCTCCAGGGTCATCCGTCTTTCTGGTGCCATGTTTAAACGCCCCCTGTGCGACGCCCGTGGCTGATTTTGAGAGGCGGCGCCAGAAATCACGAACCAGAAAACGCCGCCCGGATGACCGGACGGCGCAACGATTGATTCAGAGTGCTTTGACTTTTCTTGCTGGTCAATCTCGTTCGGCGCAAACTATGCTTTGAGCTGGACAAGCTGATGGAAGTCGGAATGTGTTCAGGGAAGGTCTCTACGCCGCCGCAGTGGACTGGCGATCATTGAGCCGAGTACCCATATAGGCGTCAGCGGAGCGCACCTGACGATTCCCGCCCATCTCGCGTACATTTGGAAAGGACATGTTCATGACAACAGAACGTGCAGTACTTGCTGGCGGCTGCTTTTGGGGAATGCAGGACCTTATTCGACGGCTGCCCGGCGTTGTTTCAACGCGTGTCGGTTACACGGGCGGTGAAGTCCCCAATGCAACCTACCGCAACCACGGCAACCATGCCGAAGCGATAGAGATCATTTTCGATCCGCAAAAGACGAGCTATCGCGATATTCTGGAATTCTTCTTCCAGATCCATGATCCGTCAACACGCAATCGCCAGGGCAATGACATTGGCGCAAGCTATCGGTCGGCAATCTTCTATGCGGATGAAAACCAGCGGCAGACGGCCGAAGATACGATCGCCGATGTGGATGCTTCCGGCCTTTGGCCAGGCAAGGTCGTGACGGAAGTCGTTCCCGTAAGCGATTTCTGGGAAGCCGAACCGGAACATCAGGATTATCTCGAGCGCATTCCAAATGGCTACACATGCCATTTTGCCCGCCCCGGCTGGAAATTGCCGAAGCGGCAGGCAAACGTCGCTTAAACTCGCTCTTCAGCGCGTTAAATTGACCCGACTTCATTAGCGGTGGCCTCTCGGCCGCCGCTTTCATTTTAACCGTTCGATCCGATCTAAACAGAGCCGCTGGAGATCGTACATTTGTCCGCCGACAATGCGGATAACGTGTGTTATCGTTCGCTTTGACGGATATGATTATCGATATCTGAGGGCAGGAGCCGCGTATGACTCGCGACGCGCCAATCGATAAGCAAGGGCGGTCTGCAAGCATCTCGACAGGCGATAGCCGCTCTTCTGAAAATCACGGCGAGCGGCGGGTCGTGACCGCGCTTTGCTATGATCTGGTCGGCTCTACGAATCTCTTCAATCTGATGGATATCGAAGACTATCAGGATCTGATGGCTGCCTTCCTGCAGGCGGCGCGCCAATCTATCAATGCGCATTCCGGCGTCATCCGGGTCGAAGCCGGGGACGGCGGAGTGGCGCTTTTCCCGATCGAGCTCGGATCGAGGGACGCCGCATCGGCCGCGATCCGCGCCGGCCTTGGAATTATCGAAGCGTGCCAGCGCCTCGCCCGTGATCTCCGGCGCGACGATATGCAGGTGCGCGTGGGCGTCGCGACCTCTGTTGCCTTGATCCGGGAGGCGCAGCTGCAGAACTGGATACATGAGCCCGTCACGGGTGCAGCACTCGCTCTTGCGACGCGGCTCGAGGCCGCTGCCCAGCCAAATACCGTCTTGGTTTCGGACGAGACCCGAAACCTCGCCGGCCGTTCGCACGCCTTCGTATCGGAAGGCGCCCGCTTATTGAAAGGCTTCTCGGAGCCAGAAAATGTCTGGAGAGCGATCGGCCATAAACGGGAGGTCGATCGGTTCCACGCCTTCGGAAGGCTGGACAGCACGTTCATTGGCCGCGTCGGGGAGCTTGAACAGATCGGGAAAGCGTGGAAATCAGCCGTCGGCGGCCAGGGCAAGGTCCTTGTCATCACCGGCGAGGCCGGTATCGGCAAATCGCGGATGCTTCGACAAGTCCGGCAAATGATCCATACGCAGCCCGCAAAATCGCTGCTCTTTCAATGCCTGCCAGGAGGGGTTCGCTCCACGCTTCACCCGCTGCTCAACAGTTTTCCCCAGGCCCAGTCCGACACCGCTGGTGGCGGTCGGCTGACGATGGATATGGTCGCCGCCCAGTTTGCGCGTCAAGGCATCCAGGATCCCGAAGTCATCGACATTTTTTCCTATCTGCTCGGGGCGGATGGGCGCAATGAAGCTCTCTCCGACAGTTCCCCCAAGGCGATACAGCAACGCGCACGACAGGCCCTGTCAAAAGCATTGAGCGTCATCTGCGAGCAAACGCCGCTGGTCATTGCGGTCGAGGACATTCACTGGATCGATCCTACCTCCGAGCATTTACTGCGCGAAGCGGCCCGGCTTGTGCCCACGCTTCCCATACTGCTGATCGTCACCTGCCGGCCGGGTTCCCATGTCGGCATGTTCGACGGGGACGGGCCGGAACATATTTCGCTCGGTCCGCTCGATCACGATGAAACGCGGCTGGCGATTGCCGCGCGCTGGCCGAGGGATCGTCAGGACGCGCTACCGCAACTGCTCGAAGTAACCGAACGCATATCCGGCGGTGTGCCGCTGTTCATCGAGGAGATATGTCAGTGGGCGTCTGAGATCGCGTCCGAAGACGTGATGCGCGTGCCGCCAAATCCGTCCCGCACTCATGTTTCGGCGTTTGAAGGAATCCTGGATTCTCGGCTCGAACATCTGGGTTCGGCCAGAGACGTGGCGCGCGCCGGGGCGGTGGCAGGTGATCGTTTCACCATTTCGCTGCTTCGCGCATTACTGCCGGATGCGAGCAGGAAATCTCTCCTGCATGCCGCCGAAACGCTCTGCGAGACCGGATTTTTGACCCGCATGCGTGCTCATGGCGGTGTCGCGTATGGCTTTCGCCATGCTCTGATCCAGGAGACGATCTATAACGGTCTGCTTAAAACGCAACGCCAGCTTCTTCACCGGCGCTTGTTCACAGCCGCAAACAGCAATCGTCCGATCGCCAATTGGCTGGATGCGGGCGCACTCGCCCAGCACGCAGAGTACGCGGGCCTTCGGGAGCATGCGATTTCGTTGTTCATAACGGCCGGAAAGGAACATGCCAGCCGTTCGGCAATGGTGGAGGCTCGCCACCATTTTGAGCGCGCCTTGGCGCTGTGTGAGAGCATGCCCGGAAGTGCTGCCGATGGCTTGTACCTCTCGGTTTTGACCGAGCTCGGACCGCTCCTGACGGCAACGGTCGGTCCCAACTCGGCACCAGCACGAATCCTTTACGAAAAAGGCGTCGAGGTCGCACGCCGCCAAGCGAAAGAAGATCAGCCCAAGTGGTTTCCAGTCTATTGGGGCTGGTGGCTGACCGGGCAGAACTTCATGGAGATGCGCAGTCGCGCTCGTGAAGTTCAGGTGATGCTGTCAGGAATTGATGATCACGAGATCGAACTACAGGTCAATCATTCGATCTGGGCGATCGAGTTTAATGTCGGAAGGCAGGAGGATGCCCAAAATGCGATACGGGCGGGGCTTGCGCTCTACGACGATGAGGCGGCTAAGGCGAGCCGCAATGTCTTCGGCGGCCATGATGCGAAGGTCTGTGGCCTCGGGCAGCTGGCGCTATCCCTCTGGCTGACGGGCCAGACCGAGGCTTCCAGCAAGGCGCTTGCCGACATGGTCGCCTTTGTGGACAGCATCGCCCATATGCCGAGCAAGGCGCACTCGCTAGATACCGAGGCAGTATCGGCATTCTATCGCAACGACCATGCTCGTCTGATCGAGATTTCCGGCAGGATGGGTGATTTTGCGAAAAAGCATGAACTGCAATCCCTGTCGGCACTCGCAATGCTCTTTCGCGGATGGGCGACAGCGCATGTCGAAAACCTGTCTCGCGGTCATGAGATGTTTCGCGCGGGCCTGGCGCTTCTCAAGGAGCTAGGAACCGTCGCCGATCTGCCGATCTATCTCTACATGCATGCGACCATGCTCGGCCATGCACGCAAGTATGAAGCAGCCATTGAAGTCGCCACCGACGCTATTCGTGAAGCGAGGGCGACAGGCCATGGTTACTGGCTCGCGGAACTTCACCGCCGTCGCGCACTGCTGCTATCGAGCGCCAATGCGGAGACGCCGGCTATCCTCTCGGATCTGAAGACCGCGATTGCCATTGCGGAAGAACAGGGCGCAATTGCCCTGCTGCACCGGGCGCAACGATCCGTGAAGGAGCTTGGCCTTGCTGGCGAGTTCTGACGTTTGCCCGGCAGGCGTGAGCGAGATGCTCTCGGCGTTTTATGCCGGGATCAGGGATGGAAGCATGTCTCTTATATCTCCGGAATCGGACCCGGAAGTTGCAGAGGCTTATTTCCGCTCCCTGTTGCCTCTCTGCCGTCGCGTCCGGATCACGCGCATCGCCGATCTGACCGGCCTCGACCGGATCGCGCTTCCAATTATCCAGGCCGTAAGACCGGCGGCGTTGTCGGAAGTCACCTCGCTCGGCCGCGGCATGTCCAAAGCGTCTGCTGCAATCGGAGCAATTATGGAATCGCTCGAGCGCTTCTATGCCGAGGCGATCCCTGGCCCCCGTGTCTTCCTGTCGACCGCAGAAATGCTGGGGATCGGCGCTGGATCCTTCGATGGTTTCTGCCTTCATGCTTCCCGCACAAATTGGCGTGACCGCGAGATCGCCTGGATCATGGGCGTCGATATGGCATCAGGCACTCCCACGCCCGTTCCGTTTGAACTCGTGCATACGATCTACACCGATCCACCACCACTGCGTGACGGCGTATTTCTGCGCAGCACGACAGGCCTTGCATGCCACCGGTCAGACTTCGGAGCGTTTCAGCATGGGCTGTTGGAGTGCCTAGAGCGGGATGCGATGGCCCGGGCTTTCGAAACCCACGGCTTCATGGACCGGATGAGGCTGCCGGTGTCCGAGTTGGGCGCAGCAGTTCAGGATGTTCTGTCGCGAGTCGCCGAGCATGGAATATCGGCTGCCTTCTGGTATGCGCCGTCGCCAGCACTGGTCCCGGTCGTCTGGTGCCAGACGATTGAAGCTGGCGAAGGCGAAGCCATACTGGCCCTCCCGACGGAAGGTTATTGTGCCGGCCCCGATCTCCATCAGGCGGCGTTCGGCGCCTTGCTTGAAGCACTGGCGGCCCGCGCTGGCGCGATATCGGGTGCGCGCGATGATCAGACACGGAAACATTATGCGAGGCCGAGCAAGACAATGCTTGCCGACGCGCGCGATCTCATCCTTGGGGAAAATGTTCCATCGGTCGACTTTCCGGATGTTTTGCCCGCGGTTGCCGACCTCGCCGATCTCCTGGAACGGATCATTATCGCTGGACTGGGGCCGGTGCTGGCTGTTCCAATCGCTTCGCAGAACGATCCGAACATTCATTGCGTACGCACGATCCTTGCAGGCATGCGCCCTTTTGCAGTCGAGCGGTGAGCCGGGATGGATCAGAAAACGGACAGCCCGATACTCGTTTTTCTCGGTCCGACCCTCCCTTTGCCGGAGGCGCAGCGCATTCTCGACGCCATATACCTGCAGCCCGTTTCGCAGGGAGACATCATCCTTGCCGCGCACGCATTTCGCCCGAGGGCGATGGTCTTGATCGACGGTCTTTTCGAAGACAGACCCGCCGTGCGCCACAAGGAAATTCTCTGGGCGCTGTCGCAGGGCATCGTGATGATCGGTGCGGCAAGCATGGGCGCGCTCCGGGCTGCCGAACTGCACCCATTCGGAATGATCGGTGCAGGCCTCATCTATCGCTGGTACAGGCGGTGGCCGCTGACGGCGGAAGATGCGGTCGCGGTCCAATGTGGCCCTGCCGAACTCGGCTTCACGCCTCTAACCGAGGCTCTCGTCGATCTTCAGCGTAGTTTTAAGGCGCTCTTTCGTCACGGCCTGATCTCTAAAGCCGAGATGGATGCCGGGATCGCAGCAGCTCAACGGCTTAACTTTCGGGAACGATCCTTTCGAAAGGTGCTGGCCGCCGCGCAATGGCTGCCGGAAAAGTCGGCTTTGCTGCGCAGCCATCTGATCGCGCAGAAGAAAACCGATGCTCTATTGGCACTGCGGCTGGCTCCTGAACTGTCGAAGTCAAAACCGGCGACGTTGCCCTATACGATAACCAATACTTTCCTGCGCGATCTAGAAGCCGGATCTATTGACATAATGTTAATTAGAAATTACTAATATTGTTTGATTGCCATACAACTCATCTCTTCGAGTAGTTGAGCTATGGAATTGTCTCCTGACATATCACTTAAAAGGTCCGCGCCGGCTCTTGGAACGCGATGCTGGATATTTCCCCAGCCGCCTTTTATCCTTGGCTACGAGCAGCCGGATCGTGTCTGGCTGTCGATATTACCGGACGAGATTGGTGATGGTCCGAGCGACATATCGATGTATGTCGCAGATCCGCTGTTCGACAAGGAACCCTATGGTTTCAGCGGTTTTCCCCCTTATCGCGGCCCTCGGCGGCGGTCATTCCGGTTAGGCCCGGACCGCCACTTCGATAGCCTGGACCCAAGATCGCGCGATTATCTCGGTGTCCATGCCTATGCATGCATTCATTTTGTTCTGGATGTCTGGCGCAATTATCTTGCCCGGCCGATGCATTGGTTCTTCTCCGATTTCTATCCGCGGCTCGAAATCGTTCCCTTTGTTCGGTGGGACAACGCACATGCCGGCTTCGGCTTCATCGAACTCGGTTGTTCGGAAGCGGCTGGCGAACAGTCGCCCTACGCGTTGAATTTCGACACGATCGCTCATGAGATCGGTCATCTTATCACGCTCTCGCAGACGGGACTTCCCGGCAACCTTTCTCGTGACGCGGATTTCTTTCCATTCTCCGAGGCCATCTCGGACAGCATATCATTGATTTCGTTTCTGCATTTCGATTCCGCCATCGACCGGTTGCTGCGCAGGACGAAAGGAAATCTGCTTCTTTATAACGAGCTCAATCGCTTCGCCGAAACGAGCCCGGAGATGCAGATCCGCCTTGCGACCAACTTCCGGCGCATGTCTGAAGTCACGAGCGAGGCTCACGATCGCTCACTGCCTTTTCTCGGTGCGATCTTCGATACGATCGTCGAACTCTATCATCGGGAACTGGTCGCCAGCGGCTGCGCCGATCACCGTCTGCTCTCAGTCAATCTTCGCGATCTGACGCAGGACGAGTTTGACTGGTTCCGGCAAACGACGGCGGAAGCTTTTCGGGACAGACCGCTCTTTTTCAAGCTCGCCTTGATCAAGGCGAGGGATTCAGTGGGAGCGGCAATCGGTGCTGCGCTTCACAGGCTGGATCCGGACACGATGCGTCTTCGGGATGCCGCGCTGGCAATCGTCTCAGCTGCCGATCTACAGGCTGCCGCGCAACTGGAGGAAAATTTTGTATGGCGTGAAATCATCGGCTCGAGGTGAGCCAGAACAGGAGGGGGAAATGAGCTGCTGCTCCGAAAATCCGTTCATTGGAACAGGTGATCTGCCATTCAATCCAAGCGAGGTTCGTCTCTATGGACGAAACGAATATTGTCCACCCGGGGATGCCCCGCGGCGGCCTGAAGCTGCCAAGGTAAAACCGATCCGGGATGGCGACATTGAAGCAGGCAAGGATAAAATCAGCCTTAAAGTGGGCAACTGCTTCATTCTGATCGATCCCGGCAAGGTCGAGATAGAGAGCATCGGTGTAATCTATGGCTATGCCTATGAGGGCCATTGCTACAAGCTCCCGAAGCCGCGGATCATGTATCTCCCGGTCAAGGCCACGGAAATACCGGGGGATGACTGCGGATGCGATTGCGGCTACTCGAACGCACTTGGCTATTCGGTCTGGTCGTTGGACAAGCTCGAACGCGTGATCGCGCTCGATGTCCGCTCTGACGACATCAAGACGCTGATCCTTGATGAAAACTTGCCCGGAAACCGTTCGCCGCTCGCCTATGCACAGACGCAATCGCTAGCGCCGCAGCGGCCTCGCGATTGAGACCACGCAAGCGTCCGGATGAAGATCGGGCTACTCTCCTTTCGAAGCCCGGATGGGAGACACGCATCACCCGCTCGTCTCTGCCCGACACTGCGCGGAAGCCCGTCTTCGAGGGGAGGAGCTCCGCGTGCTCTGTGCGGACGCATCGGCCTCAACGGCTCCTGCCGGCAAAGTTACTAGACATCGCAGCATCAGAAGTTTAGTAGGTGCCCGCTAACCGGTCGCAGCCCACCCGGTTCAACAAAACAAGGGATACTAAAATGAAAGTACTTGTCGTCTGCTCAGGCGGACTCGACTCCATTTCGCTTGCATACAAGATTGCGGCGAACCACCAGCTGATCGGTCTGATTTCCTTCAACTACGGTCAACGGCATGTCAAAGAGCTGGAATTCGCGGCTCTCTGCGCACGAAGGCTCGCCGTGCCACACGACATCATAGACATATCGAACGTGGGTAAGCATCTGACCGGCTCCGCCCTTACGGACGATGTCAAGGTTCCTGACGGGCACTACGCCGAAGAGACGATGAAGGCAACGGTCGTGCCGAACCGCAACGCCATCATGCTGTCGATCGCGTTCGGCCTTGCTGCTGCTCGCCACGCAGATGCCGTGGCGATTGCAGTCCATGGCGGAGACCACTTCATCTACCCAGACTGTCGGCCGGGCTTCATTTCGTCGTTTGAGGTCATGCAACAACATGCCCTTGAGGGATATGCCGATGTCAGCTTGCTCGCTCCCTATGTGAACGCCACGAAGGCCGACATTGTCACAGATGGTGCGAAGCATCGGACGCCCTTTGAAGAGACCTGGTCTTGCTATAAGGGCGGCCGTTTCCACTGCGGGAGATGTGGTACATGCGTCGAGCGTCGTGAAGCTTTCCATCTCGCCGGTGTCGAGGATCCGACCGCCTACGACGATCCGGATTTCTGGATTGCTGCGACCGGTGCATTCAGAGCAGATGAGGCAAAGTAATGTACCGGATTACCAAGGAATTCCATTTCTCCGCCTCGCATCAGCTGTCCCACCTTCCTGGCGACCACCAGTGCGCGCGTCTCCATGGCCACAATTACATAGTTGAGGTCGAGCTTGCCGCCTCTGAGTTGAACGAGGATGGCTTTGTCCGCGATTATTACGAGCTTTCGCCACTCAAGCGCTACATCGACGAGAGCTTCGATCACCGGCACCTCAATGATGTACTGGGGCATGATCGGGTGACATCCGAATGGCTCGCCAGGCATTTTTACGACTGGTGCAAGCAACGCCTGCCCGAGACGTCTGCCGTCAGGGTGAGTGAGACGCCGAAGACATGGGCGGAATATCGTCCATGACAGGCAGGGAACAAAAGATCCGCATCAGCGAAATCTTCGGACCGACGATCCAGGGGGAAGGGCCGCTCATCGGCCTTCCAACCGTCTTCGTCAGAACGGGCGGCTGCGACTATCGCTGCGAATGGTGCGATACCCTCCATGCCGTCGACAGCGCCTTCCGCGACGAGTGGACGCCAATGACGGTCGACGATATCTGGTCGAAAGTGGAATTGCTCTCTCAAGGCTGTCAGCTGACGATTTCCCTGTCCGGTGGAAACCCGGCAATTCAGCCGCTCGGGCCGCTGATAGCTCGGGGAAAGCGCGATGGCTATCAGTTCGCTTTGGAAACGCAGGGATCGATCGCCCAAGACTGGTTTGCAGAGCTGGATCATTTGATCCTCAGTCCCAAACCACCGTCCAGCGGTATGGAATTCAAGCTGGACGAACTAAAGGATTGCGTGGCGGCCGCGCGCAACGGTCCCGGGATTGCGATGAAGATCGTCATCTTCGACGACGCTGACTATGCGTTTGCAAGGTCTGTCGCGAAGGAGTTCAAAGAGCTTCCGATCTTCCTGCAGCCAGGCAACCACACGCCGCCGGTGGAAGATGAAGCCTTGATCGATCTCGAGGGTATTCTCAACCGTATGCGGTGGCTAGTCGACAGAGTTGGCTCGGACCGGTGGTTTAATGTGCGCGTTCTCCCGCAGCTCCATGTCCTGCTCTGGGGAAACATGCGGGGTGTCTGATCACCTTTGAGGAAGGTTACGGCCCGCCGCGCAGGAGCGGGAGTACCGATCTGGGGTTGGTGGTCCTCCCGAGGCTTTAAGTGTCTCGATACAGTGCCCCGACTGGGATCGTCACGCCCGTTAGTACCTACAGGTGCTCGGAGGCTTCGCTCAGCTTCTCCGCGATCGGAGGGTTGCGCGGCCCCTTCTCAATCTCTCGCCCTCGCCAAAGACCGGAAAAACAAGCTCATTTTAGTGTTTGCTGCGGCATCGGGTAGCAGTCGGTTCGCTGCCGCTAAATTGACCTCATTGCTCCGCGACTTTTGCTCGACCGGGTGCCGAAAGCTCAAGGCATCCGGCATGGCGCATACCCCATGCGCCAAATAAATCGGAGGAGAAAAACATGTACAGACTTGCTTCTCTCGCGGTCGCCGCAGCACTTGGTGTCGGCGCCTTCATTGCCGCGTCAAGCGCCGATGCAATGACCATGCAGGACTGCAGTGCCAAATATAAAGCGGCGCAGGCAGCCAATAGTCTCAATGGCATGAAGTGGAACGACTTCCGCAAGGCGCAATGCGGAGCAGATACCGCCGCAGCGACACCAGCAAAGCCCACTGCAGCGACGCCCGCAAAGCCCGCCGCGACCGACGAGCCGACGACCGCCAATACCGAGAATGCGGCCGAGCCCGCGCCGACCAAGGCCGTGGTCCCGAAGGGCGTGGTCTTCCCAACGAAGGTCGATGCAAAATATGCGAGTGAGACACCCGGCAAGGGCCGGATGCATACCTGCCTCGATCAGTACAATGCCGATAAAGCCAACAACAGCCTGAACGGCCTGACCTGGATCAAGAAGGGCGGCGGCTATTACAGCATCTGCAACAGCAAGCTAAAATCCTGAGGTCACATATCGCATGGATAGGCGTCGCGATGACGCGACGCCTCATCTCCACGTAAGGAGGACGCAATGAGTCTTCTCGACAATACCGGCAGCCTCATCGGCAATGCCGTCAACAGTCATCCCGGCGGCCTCAGCGGCTTGATGTCGGAAGCCTTCACCGATTTCGGCGGGCCTGGTTAGTTGCGATCGAACGCGCATCAGTTCTCGATCTGTTGGTCCGAAACAACGCTGACGATGACCTCGTCGCTTCCGTTCGGATAAAGCGGCAGGTCGAGCGTAATCGCTTCCCGGCGCTCCGGGGACGATGCTTTGAAGAACTTTCTGGCGCGCCCCTGTCCATTCCCTTCTCCGGACGCTTTAGCATGCGTCTCGCTGACCAGGCGTCGTTCGAAGGCCGCAGCATCGATTTCCGCGAACGCCATGGTGCAGCTTTCGACGGTGTTGTCGCCTACGGACGCCCGTGCCACCACCAGCGCCCTGAATGGTACGTCTTCGCCAGCGCTCAGGTTCCAGCCTTCCAATGCGACAGGATTTTCCACCGGCACCAGACTTGTAGTCATATCCTCCGCAAGTGCTGGCCAATCCCGTTCCTTTGCTACGGCGACCGTCCGTTGAAAATCCGTTCCCCGGTTGAGGCAGCGTTCATTGAACTGGTCAAAGGGATCTGGCTCGTCTGCTGCAACGACATCGGCAATGCTGGCAAGAAGAAACGTAATTGCGAAGCCATATGTCATCCATCGCATTAAAACCATGGGGTCTGCCTGTGGCCTTCGTCGGTTGTTACTGCGCCGCCTATATCTATCATCCCAATGAAAAAGGAAAAATCATGTCTCTCCACACCGGGGCTAAGTAATCCCGCACTCCGGCAGACATTTGATCGCCCTTAACCGGCTGGAAGATCAACCGACAAACACCTACATGTTGAGATAGCAAAACATCGCGTTCGCGACTAATCCAAGCGGCCAAGAGCCAGGCGATGACAAAGGCTTCATATCAGCGCGTCCTTCAGGACGGCACAAAAGTAAAGAAACGAGACCCGCCATATGATTTTGCTGATAGTCGCGGTGGTGATCGTTATCGTCTTCTTCTTTCTGTTTCCAAAGCCGACGCTGCTTACCCTCACCGCACTCGTGGTCGTGGGCGGCGGTGTTGCGACCTTCATCTACTTTCAGCAAACAAACCGCGATGGAGCGAGCGCCTCGATAGAAGGAACAAGCAGTGGAACTAAGGGATGCGTAGATCCTGCCAGGCCCGTTTTCGTTCGGCTTTTCAACGGTTCTCGTCAGCAGGTGGATGTCGTCCGCTTCCGGCTGATCGCAAAACGTCGCGGCTTCAGCATTGAGTATTATTCCGACCACCTCACGAGCTATAAAATTATCGAGCCTGGCGGCACCTATGACGACTGCTGGGCGCTAAACCAATATCGAGGCCTGCAGACTTTGCCGGATAAACTGACGCCACAGGAACTGGATTGGTCGGTCGAAATATCGTCGGTTGAGTTCGCAAGTAATCGGTAGGCGTGGCAGCTCTGCCTTTGTAGAGGCCGAGTTAGAAGCGAGCTTGTGAACTATCTTTTCATGGCCGAGTTAACGGCGCTGTCTACTCAATGTGATCGGTGACTGGGAGTTGCCGCCCAGTCCGTTGCAATTAGCGCTCACGGAACTAGCTTTTATACCCCGTACCCTTTGAAACGGCGGCGTGACGAAAAGGAAAGCAAGGCATGTGCCGAAATATCAAGCCCCTCTTCAACTTCGATCCACCAGCGACGGACGAGGAAATCCATGATGCGGCGCTTCAGTTCGTACGCAAGTTGAGCGGAACCACCAGGCCATCAAAACGCAATGGGGCCGCTTTTGAACACGCGGTGATGTCGATCGCGAAATGCGCCAAGGAACTGCTTAATTCGCTGGAGACCTCTCAACCTCCTCGCGACCGCGATGAAGTAGCCGCGAAAGCGCGGGCACGGTCGGCGACCCGGTTCGCCTAAGAAAGCCTCCTTGCAATTCCTCCATTTGCTGGTGGTTCGCCCTTCACCTGGAATACGTCAGCGATGTATAGGTCTTAAACAAGCGGGGCGCCTCCATGGACGCCCCGCAATCAGCTGTCTCTTGCAATAATATATCTCGTGCAGATCAGAGTGGTCTGACGTTTTCCGCCTTCGACTTGCCGGTCTTCCGATCCTGGCCGAGATCGTAGGAGACGCTCTGACCTTCCTTCAATGCGTCGCCATATTGGAGCGCGGAGACATGGACGAAGACATCGGGTCCTCCGCTTTCCGGCGTGATGAAGCCGAAGCCCTTGTCCTGATTGAAAAACTTAACCTTGCCAGTCGGCATGACATCCTCGTGTGTTTGCACTTGTTGTGGAGCGGCAGCCTACCCTCCGCATTCTGCCAGATCAACCCGTTCCGAACCTTCGGTCTTCTCGGCATCCTCATCTGCTTGCGACGGCGCGATGGGGTGGAAAGCCGCCAAGAAGATCGCATCGGCAAAGAGTGCCGCCCCACCACGAACGAAATAGGCAAGGCTGTAGCCGCCGCGATCCGTCATACAGCGGTTGACGGCTTCCCCGGCGGGCTCGTCGGCTTCATGCTCGGCCTCCTCGGCGGCGGTGGATCCATCCCGGCCACGCCCGCTGCTCCTTTACGTGGTCGGGGTCAGGCAGCCGCACGTTGCGATCGGCACGGGTGCGCTTGCGGTTTCGGTGAACGCTTTTGCGAACTTTGCAAGCCATGCGATCAAGGGGTCATGTCTGGTGGCGCTGCGCGGCCGTCTTCTCCGCGCCGGCGTTGTCGGCGCCCGTGATAATGGGGCCTCATTTCAGGTCGGGGCTCACCGGGCTTCCATCGGTTCGGACTTCTTTCGGAAGACGGCGATGTTATCGCTGAGCCAGCCCGCAACCGATCGCGGTGTTTGGCCCGTCAACTCCGAGAATGTGGACGTCGTTTCGGCGAGCACAGATTCCCGGAACATACCGTCAAGTCCAAGGAGCAAATCGGCAACCATTTCACTTACGCCCGAGGCGATCAGGACGCTGCGATGCTCGTCGTGGGTCCGATGCTGATACAACACGGTCTCACCGAGGAGGCGCGACAGTTCTTCGGCAACCTCCGGCATACTCACCGTACCGGGACCAGTCAGATGATAGGCGCGCTGCGAGTGAATGTGCTCATTGTCGAGAAGAGCGGCACGCGCGGCATCGGCGACATCGCGAGTGTCGATGAAGTTGACGCGCCCGTTGCCAGCCACGCCACCCCATGAGCCATCCGCGACCGGGGCGCCGGCCCGAGCCAGAATGTCGACGAATGAACTTGGGCGCAAAAGCGTGTAGCCAATGTTATGCGCAGCCAAGTGGGCTTCGATCTGCATGTGCCAATCGAACGGATGCAGCCGAGACGGAGGTCCCATGACCGACAATTTGACGATGTGAACAACGCCTGCGGCCACGGCTGCGTCGATCAATGCGATTTCGTTGGCAACCTGCCGCGGGGACGTGCCGTGGGAAAGGAAAAGGCGCTCCACACCGCGCAGCGCGCCGGCAAGAGTGGCAGGTATATCGAAGTCAACTTTGGCCAAAGCGACCCCGGCCGGTAGGTCCCGCGTGTCTGGATTCCGCGTCAGCGCCACGATATCGACGGGGTCATTGACCAGGTTTGCGATCAAAGTGGCGCCGACCCGACCAGTAGCGCCGGCCACTGCAATGCGCGGCCTGCTTACTTCACTCGAGGGAGGATTGAACATTTGAGTATCCTTGGTATTTTGGAACGAACGGTCCATCATTTGTGGAACGATCGGTCCATGATGGCAAATGAGAAATTGAAATGAGCGGAAAACGCCAGTTCGACGAGACTTCGGTAATCAATGCCGCCATGGATGTGTTCTGGCGACATGGGTACGCTGCATCGTCCATCGATCAGCTAACGACGGCAATGGGGTTGTCCCGCTCAAGCCTGTACA
Organism: Rhizobium sp. 01T444; assembly: GCF_056398305.1. NCBI lineage: Bacteria > Pseudomonadati > Pseudomonadota > Alphaproteobacteria > Hyphomicrobiales > Rhizobiaceae > Rhizobium > Rhizobium sp. 01T444. The sequence goes on along the minus strand of NZ_JBFTPD010000041.1, from coordinate 20,575 downwards.
AGCGATTTCGAGATAAGGATGGGCTTTTCCGGGAGGTGCTTTCAACTTATGCGGAGCGCGTCGTGCATCGCATGAGGGCCGTCCAGGGAGATACCAGACGCGGCCAGCTTGAAGCTCTACTAAGCGAGTTTCTTCCGAACGATGCCAGAGCTGCGCGACCTAAGGGTTGCATGCTGGTCCGATCGTGCACCGAGATGGCAGATTTACCGCTAGAAGGGCAGGTCGTTGCCTTGGAGGGCCTCACGCGGCAGCGGGCGATCTTCGAGGAGATTCTGCGAGAAGCGGTCGCCAATGGCGAGTTGCCATCAGCGGCGGATACCGATGGCTTGGCGTGGCATTTTCTCGGCGTTTTGCAGGCCGTAATGAACCTGCCACAGGCAGGCGCGAACGGCCGCGTGCTGCGGGGCGTCATCGACCTCGGGATGTCGGCATGGCCGCTGAAATAGCGGATGCGGGGAATGCACGGGAGCGTGGTTTGGCCCAGATGTACGACAGATTTGACGCGTACGCGCACAGGAACGAAATTATCGAAGACGATTATGAGCGCGATTGCGAGTGGCATCCCAAAGCAGGTCACGTCGATAAGCTCCTCACCGGCTTCTCAAAGCAAGTGAGCCGATCACAAGCGCCATCCGCCTGCTGGTCTGCGTCTCCCCTCAATCGACCTTGACAAGCGCATCCACGTCGAGACGCTACTAGGCTCGCAACGTCTTAGAAAAAACGAGGATAGGATGAGGTTCAGCAGACCGGCAGTCGCAGGCGTGGTTGGCGTGGCAGCGTGTGTGCTTGGCGCGAGCCTTGCGGCATCGCCTGCGCTCACGCAGGAAGTCGAGCCGCCCGCTCCATGGGTCAAGCTTACCAGTTCGCATGCCGGAGCGGTCGGAACATGCTCTGTCGTTGATGCGACCGACAACGAGGCTTGTTATATGGTCCGGTGCGACGCCAAGAACGGACTCATTTTCGAGATCGGTGACGCCACTGTTGGTGAGATGGGCCTGCGATCGGCGCGCTTCGAGATTGGGAGGTACAAAGAGACGATCCGCCTCGACGGGAACAGTTCCGATCGGCGAACGATTGTTCTCTCAAAGCATCCGAAGCTGCTTGCCGCCCTCACATCTGGCGCTGATTTCGCCACTATGTACTCCGTCAAGGCCGATGTGGAATACAGCACCGGCTTTGAACTCACGGGGGCGCGAGACCAGATATCTCGCCTGGCAAGGGGCTGCCCAACCAAGCCGTGACGACGAGCAAGGGTCCTGACAGACCATGACGCCCGATTGCCCAAAGCTGCGCCTTACGGTCACGCGTCCGATGATGCCGCAGGACTCCAATTGGCGTTGCGGTCGCTTCGAAAAACACGACCGTCTTCACCCGGACCCTGGCCGTAGAAACTGCATCTGAGATCGCCTGGTCCGGGTCTGCCTTGGACGGAGCTCGGCGGCTCGAAGGTCTTGCCAACGCAAGTTTCGGACGGGTTCGCCAGCAAGCTTGCCGGAGAAGTCGGCGGCCACTCGACGGCACGATATCTCGCGAATGGCCAGGGGACAGTTTTGTCGTCAGGCTACGCTTTCGGGGCTCATCCTATAGACGCTCCAACCCTGTGCGACACCGTCAAGTTGATGTCGGCGGCTTGCGAAGGGTCCGAGCCGTCTTCAGTTTCGCTTCAGTTACGGCTAATCGCGCGCTCATAAACGATTGCTAAAGAGTGATGCGAAGCTTGCCAACCGTCTCTGGCGAAGCTGATAGGGCTGGCCCTTGCGGGGGCTCACAGTGAATTTGCATCACATCTTGATTGGAAAAACCGGTATGCCTTCTCTACTTCGGACAATAGGAATGTCGTCTGGAAAGGCGATCTGGACATTTTTTGCCGTCGCGCTTGTTCTGGCCGGCATCGCTTCCGTAAATCCGGTCGAAGCGCAAGGTTCCCCTGAAAAGAGAATAGCCTTCGTCGTGGGCAATGCCGCCTACAAGGCGGGCGCCCTGTCGACGCCGGCCAACGATGCCGGGCTGATTGCGCAAACGCTGCAGGCCGCCGGCTTCGACGTAATCGGCGCGCGCGACCTCGACCAGAACGGATTGCGCGACGCGATGCGGGACTTTCTGACGAAAGCGAATGCATCGGGACCCAATACCGTCGTCTTCGTCTATCTGGCGGGCTATGGCGTGCAATATCAGGGCGATAACTATTTCGTGCCGGTCGACGCCCAGATCGCCAATGCCACGGATGTGCCGGTGGAAGCTCTGCGCATAACCGATTTTTCGAGATCGCTGGCCGGCATCAACAATCGCGGCAGCATCGTCGTGCTCGATGCAGCAAGAGCCAATCCATTCGTGCAGTCCAATCAGCCGCTGGCCGGTGGTCTGGCGCTCGTCGATCCGGACGCCAATCAGCTGATCGCCTTTAATGCCGCGCCGGGCACGGTCGCCCCGCAGGAGGCCGGCCCCTATGGTTCCTATGCCCATGCCCTGGCGGAAATGATCCGCATCGGCGGGCTTCCGCTCGATGATGTGTTTGACCGGACACGGTTGCGGCTCAGCGATCTGACCAAGGGCGCGCAGATTTCCTGGAATGCTTCCAAATTCAAGAACGCCTTCACGTTTTTCGATCGTGGTCCCAATCCGCCGGCCGCCCAGGTGTCCAGCTACAGCAATGTCGCAATCCGGACGAAGCCGATCAGCGATTTCGACGAGCGGGATGCCTATTTCGCCGCGCTCGACCGCGACACGATGCGTGGTTACGAGGATTTCCTGGCAAGCTATCCGAACGACTCCATGGCAAGGCGGGTGCGTGCGATCATTGCAGCGCGCCGCGAAGCGATCACCTGGCGCGAAACGTGGAATGCGGATACGCCGGAGGCCTATTGGTCCTATCTGAGACGTTATCCGCGTGGTCCCCATGTCTGGGATGCCCGCCGTCGTCTGGAACATTTCGAGGCAGCACTCGAGCCGCCCCCGTCATTTTCGGTGATCGAGTATGACGTGCCGCCGCCGCCACCACCGGAAATCGTCTATGTCGACCGGCCTGTCTTGTATTTCGATGATGCCGACTTCGGTTATGCGCCGCCGCCGCCCGTCGTCTTCCTGGCACCACCGCCGCCGGATTTCGTAACGCTTGCGCCGCCCAGGCCACCGGTCGATCTCTACGTGCTACCGGCGCCGGTCTTCGTTCCGATCCCCGAATGGGTGGAACCCCCGCGGGATATCGCGCCGCCCGAAAACAACATTATCTTCAACAACATTCACAATACGGTCGTCAACAACACGGTTGTCAACGAGAACGAGGCCGCACCGGCTGCGCCCGGATTGACGACAGGAGAAAAGCTCGCCGGCGCGGCCATCGTCGCCGGAACGGGTGCAGCTGCGCTCCACGTTGCCTTGCCGCCCTCGATACAGAAAAAGGCTGCCGTTTTGCAAAAGCAGGTCCCGGCCGGAGCCGAGAAACCGACACCTGCAGCCGGTTTAGCGCCGGTGCCCGTCCCTTCGGTCCAGTCCCAGCCCCAAATACAGACAAAGACGGGCACACAGGCACAACAGCTGCAGAAACAGACCGGAAGTGCCGCCACCCAGGCGCTTTCCGGCGCCAACGGCGAGCCGCTGCCGCCCGCCGGCACGCCGGCGAACAAGCCACAAGCGGCCCCGGCAGGAAAAATACAGCCGCCCGAAGCGGAGCCCAGTACCGCGCATAATCCGACGACGGCCGCGCATCCACCACTTCAGAGCGCAAATCCCGACGCGCATGCCCTTCCGGGTTCAAAAGGCCAGCCGCAGTTGCCCGAGGTCAATGCGCCTGCCGTCAAAGGTCAAAGCCAGGTCGCCAAGACCCTGGCACCACCGGCAGCCCCGAATGCGAAGCCGAAGGGAGGTGTCGCAGCCCCGGAACCCGACGCTCACAGCCTGCCGACAAAGCCTGCGGCGCCGGCAACTATTGACAACACACCAGCAAAACCCAGCGTTCCCAACAACAGCGAACCGCAGCTCGGCAATCAGCGCCATGTTGTTCCGCCGCAGTCCCGAGAGGAAGCTTCGCCGCCATCCTTGCCTAGGGAGCCGCATGTTGCAATGCCGGCGCAGGCACCTGCCGCAAAACCACAAGCCGAACCCGAATTACGGGTCGAACCCAAGATACAGGCTGAACCCAAACCGCAGGCGGAGCCCAGGCCTCAGGCTGAACTCAAGCCCCAGCCTCAGCCCAGGCCGGCGATCGTAGAGCAGCAGGCGAAGAGACCGCCGGCCGCAGAAAAGAAGAAATGCGGTGGTCCGGATTTACCTCCATGCCCCTAAGGCAGTTGACATAGATGAGAAATTTTCTCCCGGCATATTCCCGCGCCCTGATGTTGGAATTCAGGACACTTGCCGCAAGCCAGAAAGAGCGTCCTGTGAGCAGGGCGGGTTGATAGCGATCATAGCGATCTGCCTTGGGGTCGCGGTTCTGCTGGCCCTATGGGCCTTGAAATACCTCAATTCTTACGGATAGCTCCATCCATTGTTTACCGGATACGCAGGTGCGAAGGTCTGTGACGTTGTTTACAAAGGGAAAAAATCCCGTTCCAAGCGCGCCACACAATGGAGCGCACCTGGCATACCGACCTGATATCGACGGATTACGCGCCCTTGCCATCCTACCGGTCGTTCTTTTCCACGCTGAAATTCCCGGCATCAGCGGCGGATTTGTCGGCGTCGATGTCTTTTTCGTCATTTCCGGCTATCTGATGTCGTCGCTGATTGCCGGCGAGATGGCGAAAGGCGAGTTCAGCCTCCTGAATTTCTATCAGCGGCGCATCCGTCGTATCTTCCCCGCCCTCTTTGCGATGATGGCGACTTGCGCTGTCGTCGCCTGGTTCGCCCTCATGCCTCTGGAGCTTTCATATTTCGCCAGGAGCATGACAGCCGCCGCCCTCTTCATGTCGAACATTCAGTTTGCAAAAGAGGTGGGCTATTTCGATATCGGCGCGCAGATGAAGCCGCTGCTGCATACGTGGTCGCTTGCGGTCGAAGAGCAATTCTATATCGCCTTTCCCCTCGTCGTGATCTTGCTGCAGAAGGTCGCGCCGCGGCGGATGGTTCCTTTCGCGCTTGTCGCCCTCGCCGCATCCTTCGCCGCCTGCATCGGTGTGTTGAATCGCGATCCGACAGCGGGCTTCTACCTTTCGCAATATCGCGTCTGGGAACTTCTGATCGGCGTCATCATCGGCCTCAAGGCCATCCCCGAGGTGAAAAGCGAGACGAGCCGGCAGGCCTTGGCGGCGATCGGACTTGTCCTGATCGGCATCGCGGTTTTCGCCTTTACCGAGAAAACGACCTTTCCGGGCTATGCCGCATTGTTGCCATGCCTGGGCGCCGCCTTCATCATCCATGCGCGCGCAGGCAGCGGCATCGTCGGCCGGCTTCTTTCGCTGCGTCCGCTGGTCTTTATCGGGCGGATTTCCTATTCGCTCTATCTCTGGCATTGGCCGATTATCGTCTTCACCCGCTATTTCGCGGGTCACGAGCTGACGCCGCTGCTGCGGTGCGCCGTGATCCTGGCATCGATGCTTGTTGCCGTCGCCTCCTGGCGGTTCATCGAAAGGCCGTTTCGTGGAAATTGGGGGCTGCTCACCGGCAAGCAACTGCCGGCAATGGCGGCCGCACTGATCGGGTTTACGGCCGGCGCAGGGCTGCTTCTGGTCATGAGTGGTGGCGCACCGGGCCGATTGCCGGCCGACGTTCGGTCAATCTATGCGGCCACATATGACCGAAGCCACTTCTACATGGACGGCTGCTTTACAGAGTCGGATCACAAAGGTCCGTCAAATGCCGATATCGAAGCCGGCAAGGTCTGCGGCCTGGGCGATCCGAATGATGCTGGCCCCGACTTTCTGGTGTGGGGCGACTCACACGCTGCCGCGATGGCGCCGGGCATCGATACCGCCGCCGCTGCCGCGGGCTTTGGCGGCAGGTTCGCTGCCCATGCGTCATGCCCTCCGCTGACCGACGTTGCGCTTGCTGGCAAAAACGATACGCGACGCTGCACGGCCTTCAACGATTCAGTGCGCGACCTCATCAAGCGGGAGCATATTCCGCTCGTGTTCATGCTCGCCTATTGGCCGAAATACGTTCACAATTCCGAACTACCGAACCAGGGGGACTATTTCGATCCTTCAATCCCCCCGTCTGTGGCCGATTACTCGACGCCGATTGCCACGGCCCTGGATAAGACTCTGGCCGAGCTGAAGCAGGAAGGCGTAACGGTCGTGCTGGTTATGGACGTGCCGGAGATGGGGCGTTTCGTGCCCGAGGCTCTTGCCAAGGCCAAGCTCGACGGCACCTCGGCGGATATCGCGCCACCCCTGTCCTACGTCGCCGAACGGCAGGCGCTCGCCCGCTCGATGCTGGAGAAATATGCCGATAAATATGGTGCAATTGTCGTCGATCCGCTGCCGGCCTTTTGCAACAACGACCGTTGCCACGCCTCGCGAAGCGGCGTGCCGCTTTACATGGATGCCGACCACATCACCGCGTCAGCGGCCAAGAGCCTCTTTTATCTTTTCGCGCCGGTGTTCAAGATGGCGCAAAACATTTGAGGTTGCAGCGGGCCGGCGGCTCGCTGGTTCGGCCTGGCAGGTGATGACACCGATCGCGAGGATTGCGACTGGTGGCGAAATCACCCCGCAGGCGGAACACTCGGTCGTGGGGCCGTCGGTCGCGCTTGTCCTTCGGATCGCTTACGCCCTAGCTCCTAAGGCTGCCTTGCTCACGCCCTCGCGTGACGCGAATTCCCGCGCGCGGAACTAGTGCAAAGAGTACAGCCGCAAACGTATGTGGCGACAACAAAGGCACATATGGCGGCATCGTCGACGAGCCCGATCTTGATTTTGCCGAACGTTTCAAGCGGCTGGACACGGTCTCCAGCAGCGGATTCCACACCTATACGTTGCGGATCTCGTGCTCCCGAAGCGCGAAACGGTGGGGTGAGCTATAGAGAGCGGGGTCATTTCCGGATGGAATGCGCCCGGCCGACAGAAATCCGGCGGAGGGACCTTCCCTTTGCCGGCGCTGAGCACGCTCGCCCTCTCCGGTTTGACACAATTGCTGAGCCTGCCGATCTGGAGGCAGCACACATGGACCAGTGACGATTGGGCCTCCGCCCTCTTTGTAAATCTCAAGTTCGGAAATGCGGCCATCCGATCGCCATTCAGTCCAAACTCGCCAAGATCGGCGCGCACCCGATTTACGATAGGTGCGGCGGCAACGTATCTCGATTCTACCGCAAGACCGATCTCACCGGCGCGCCGATTACGGTGCCGGAACTGTCCTGAGCCGCGCATCATTCTAATAGGACAGCTTGGGATACCAATGCGGCGCCCGGCCCTCCGGGGTGGAATCGAGGATCGTCCAGATCGGCATCAGGTCGGGCGCGCCGCGCGGGTCCTGACCGGGATCGGCTGTGGCGCCGCCCATCTCGCCGCTCCAGAAATGCCGCATTGTCCCATCCCGGCGGGTGAACACGTTGAAGGCCGCGTCATCACTGCCGTCCTTGCCGAGCGCATGGTAGTCCCGGCTGAACTCGCCGCTCGTATCCGAATAGAGTGGCAGATAGTGCCAGCCGCGCTCCCGCTTGAAATCGGTGAGGCGCTGCAGCGGCGAGCGGGCCACGACGGCGAATGCGACGCGCTGCTGGATGTCGGGAACCTCACCGTCCCAGGAGGAGAGCAGCGACGTGCACATCGGGCAGGGCCGCTCCCGCTCCGGGCCGAACATATAGCTGTAGACGACGAGCGTTTCCTTGTCCGCGAACAGCTCCTCGAACGAGATCCTGCCGTTCACGCCCTCGAACGTATAGTTCTTCGGCACAGGCCCGCCCGGCGGCAGATGGCGTCTCTGCTCGGCGACACGCTCGATATGGCGGCGGAGTTCGATTTCCTCGGCGAGAAGCGCGTTCCGCGCCTCCCTGTAGGCGGCGCTTTCGTTCGGAAAGTACACGCCGTTCTTTCTCGCAAGTTCGATTGCTGGTGTGAGGCTCTGCATATCCATGACATTCCTCCATCTGTAATGGTCGGGCAGGAGACTTGACCTTGCTCCGGTTGATATAGTCACCAAATTGCGGGCGGCCATGGCTCGCCCATATATAGGACGTGCGCCAGCGGTGTGATCCTACAGGCGCATCTGAAAAGTGATCCTGAATTCGAGGGAGCAAGAGGTCAGCGTGGTTTCTGGTCGAAGGGCCGGAGGATGCGCGCGTCACGATCCTTGCTGGCGCACGGCGCCGGCGCACCGATGGATCCCGCATCGACTATCGCGCGGCGAATGTCGTATCGGCCAGCGGTTTTCGGGTAGTGCGTTGCGAGTTCGGCTACATGGTGGCACGCCGCACCTCCGCCGATCGCAAACCGCTGCCTCGCGCCGAAACGCTCAATCGGGAATACAAGGCGGCGATCGCCGATCGAACTGAGCCCGCTTCTAGCGGCCTATTTCTTAGGCCCTATTGCAGCCCGCATCCTTGGCATTTCAGGATCAATTGCGCGGCGATTTACCGAAACGGATATTGAAATCCGCAATGAATTCTGACGCATAGGCGTGTCGTAAAGCCGCGCATTCGGCCAGCGGCGTACGACAAATATGCAGGCAATCACGAAGGGTGTGAAGATCAGAAACCGAACGACAATCAGCCCCGTGCGCACATCCGGCACCATGTCGCGGTCGGCAAAATAGACAAGGTCGTAAATCAGCACGCCGATCAGACACCAGGTTGCGACGAGCCGAGCCCGCTCGGCCGCGTATTGCCCGAGGAACAGGGTCTCTATCTCCGGTGCGAAGCGTAGAAGACCAAAGCCGCGCGAGAGCTGACTCTCTACCTGTTCAAGCGTTACGAGGCGCACGGCCAATGCTCCCGCTGCAAAGATCCCAGCAAACTAGGCGAGTAAGCTAAATATTCGGCTAAAATCGTATGGTTACTTGCCGCAACTGGCGGCAGGTATGGCGCAACGCCTGGCCGCCCACGGCCGAGGGACAACGTCATTCCGAGCTTCGGTATCGGCCGTCCATCATGCGACATTCCAGCAATGGCGATGCCGTCTTGCCGGCCGGCCCCGACCACCTATTTGATGAGATCAGGCTGGTGGAGCAACAAGAAGAGGTTTCGGCTATTTTTTCCGACGAAACGACCGAAATCATCCCTCCGGAAAATGACAGGGAGCAGCCGGATGGTCGTATCTGTCTCTGTTGCCGACGTGCCCGTCGATGGATGGACGGCTGTGGCATCTGCGAAGAATGCCTTGAACCATGATTGAGGAGGGGCGGTATGGCCATTCGTAGCGCCGGGCTCCTCCTGTTTCGGCGCCGTTCTGACGAAGTCGAGGTCCTCCTCGTCCACCCCGGAGGGCCTTTCTGGGCGAAGAAGGACGAGGGCGCCTGGTCCATTCCCAAAGGACTGGTCGAGCCGGGGGAGGACGAACTCGCGGCTGCGAAGCGGGAAACCCTCGAGGAGTTGGGGGTCGCGGTCGATGGTGACTTCAATCCGTTGGGCGAATACCAGCAGCCGGGTGGCAAGGTCGTTGTCGCCTGGTATCTGGAAGCCGACCTCACGCTGGACCTGAATAACATTCGAAGCTCGGAGTTCCAGATGGAATGGCCTCCGAGGTCCGGTCGGATCCGCAGGTTTCCAGAAGTCGATCGTGCGGATTGGTTTTCGTTGAAGGACGCAGCTGGAAGGATGCTCAAGGGGCAGCGGCCCATGCTCGACGACCTCCTCGCGCATCTTGCGAAAGCCGACGTCTGACAGCGGCGTATCCGCGTGACTGTGGAGGCGACTGCATACCGGATGGAATCGGAAACCTTAGGCACGTTGGGTGTCTTCCGGCAATCACCTGGTTGATCGACAAGGGCAAGTCGAGTTTCGGATTTTGAACAGGCAGATCGCCTGCCTCTTCGAACAGCACTGGCCGCCTTTCCCGACCCGTTTGCCGGGTAATCTTGAGCTGCTTGTGGCCTCGACAGCGCTGCTCTATGAAATTATCTATAAAACATGACCATGATCACCGAAGACACGATCGCCAATCGTATCAGCCGCGTTCTCGCCGACCGCATCATCACGGGCGCGCTGGAACCCGGCAGCAGGCTCAGGCAGGATCATATTGCTGAAGAATTCGGCACCAGCCATGTTCCGGTGCGGGAGGCGTTCCGTCGCCTGGAGGCGCAGGGGCTCGCAGTGAGTGAGGCACGCCGTGGCGTGCGGGTCGCGTCGTTTTCGCTGGCCGAGGTTCAGGAGGTCGCCCGCATGCGCTCTGCCCTGGAGGCGCTTGCGCTTCGCCATGCCGCGCCGCATTTGACTCGGTTCATCCTGGATGAGGCGGAAACGGCTATGATTGCCGGTGACGGTGCGGTCGATATCCGGGAATGGGACGAGGCGAATCGCCGGTTCCACAGGCTTTTGCTCGCACCTTGCGACATGCCGCGGCTGCTTGCGGCGATCGACGATCTCCATATGGTAGGATCACGACTTCTGTTTGTGAGCGGGCGCGGCGGCTGGTCGCCTCGGGTTGATGTCGATCACCATGCCATTCTCGATCATCTCCGTAAGGGCAAAATCGAGCAAGCCATTGTGGTGCTCGATCGGCACGTGCAGAGGATCGGCCAAAAGCCGATCCTGTATGCCTCGGGTGCAACGGGCGCGGCATTTGCCATTGAAGGCTGAGGCAAAGCCGAGCTGACCTTTTCATCGTTCGCTAACAAAGCATTCGGCGACTGTGTCGCGCTGACCGACCTGCGCCTCATCGATGGTGCTCGAAGTGTGTGTCGTGGAAGCCTCCGCGCTTTCCGACGATGCTCTTTCGGGTTGCCAACATGATCAAAACATTCGCGCAAAGAGCTATTGCAAAATGCTGCCTTTCATAAAATTATAGATAAAAGCAGATTCTATCTATTGAAAGGTGACCAGGTGATGGACGATGTGGCGCTGCCGGTCAGTGTATTTGAAAACAGTTCGCCGGTTGGCCCCCCCATCTCAAATGAGCAGGCGGGAATTATCTATAACTTGCCGTTCAATGATCTTCTTTATCGTGCCCAACAGATTCATCGCGCGCACTTTGATCCCAATGCCATTCAGATGAGCAGGCTGCTGTCTATCAAGACCGGTGGCTGTGCCGAGGATTGCGGTTACTGCAGCCAGTCCGCTCACTATCCGACGGGTCTCAAGGCGTCGAAGCTGATGAAAGTCGAGCGCGTGCTCGGCGAGGCGCGGAGGGCAAGGGAAGGCGGTGCGACGCGCTACTGCATGGGGGCCGCGTGGCGCAATCCCAAAGAGCGCGATATGGAGGCGCTCGTCGCCATGGTCGAGGGCGTAAAGGCACTCGGGATGGAAACCTGTATGACGCTTGGCATGTTGACGCCGGCGCAATCCGAAAGGTTCGCCGAGGCCGGCCTCGATTACTACAATCACAATGTCGATACGTCCGAGCGCTATTATTCGGAGATCATCACCACCCGCAGCTTTGAGGACCGGCTAGACACGCTCGCCAATGTCCGCGATGCCGGGATCAAGGTCTGCGCGGGCGGCATTCTCGGCATGGGCGAGACAATTGAAGACCGGATTTCGATGCTGGTGACGCTCGCCAATCTGCCGGCACCTCCGGAAAGTGTGCCGATCAACATGCTGATCCCGATCCCGGGCTCCAAGCTTGCCGATGCAGCGCCGGTGGACCCGATCGACTTCGTCCGCACCATTGCACTCGCGCGCATCCTCATGCCGCGCTCGCATGTCCGCCTGTCGGCCGGCCGCACCGATATGAGCGACGAGACACAGGCTCTTTGCTTTTTCGCCGGGGCCAATTCGATCTTTGTCGGCGACACGCTGCTGACGGCGGAAAATCCCGGCGAGGATCATGACGCGGCCCTCTTCAGCCGGCTCGGGCTGAAGCCGATGGAACTGGAGCAGTCTCGTTGAGTTCGCCGGCGCTCGCCCGCTATGAGGTCACGCTCGCGGGCCTTCAGCGCAAGTCGCGACTACGCACGCTCACCCCGCAGCAAGGCGTGGATTTCACCTCCAATGACTATCTCGGGCTCGCCAATGCCCCCCGCCTGAAGGCAGCGATTGCAGGCGCGATCCAAAGGGGCGTGCCAGCCGGTGCAGGCGGTTCGCGGCTTTTGCGCGGCAATCACGCCGAACATGAGGCGCTTGAGGCGGAAGCGGCTGCGTTTTTCGGGGTCGAGAAGATCCTCTATTTCGGCAGTGGATTTGCGGCCAATGTGGCGCTCTTCTCGTCGCTGCCGCAGCGCGACGACCTGATCGTCCACGATGCGCTGATCCATGCGAGCGCCCATGACGGCATCTCGGCCAGCAAGGCGGAGGCGGTCGCCGTGCCGCACAATGAGGTCGACGTTTTCGATCAGGCGATCCGACGCTGGCGCGAGCGCGGCGGCAAGGGGTGTCCCTGGATTGCGGTCGAGAGCCTCTATTCGATGGACGGGGATCAAGCGCCGGTCTTTGAGCTCGCCGAGCTTGCCGATCGGCATGATGGCTTCCTCGTCGTCGACGAAGCGCATGCCACCGGCATATTCGGTCCCGGCGGCCGCGGTCTTGCTTCGGGGCTGGAAAGCCGCGGCAATGTTCTGGTCCTGCATACCGGCGGCAAGGCGCTCGGCGTCTCCGGCGCGCTTCTTGGGCTGCCTGCTGTCCTTGCCGACTATCTCATCAACCGCGCACGCAATTTCATCTACTCGACCGCCCCGTCGCCGCTGATGGCATCAGGAGTGCGGGAGGCGTTGCGCATGATCGCCGACGAGCCGGAACGGCGCATGCGGCTGGAGCGCCTCAAAAACTTCGCCGGCGAACAATTGTCCTGTCGGCTCGGCATCATCCCCAGCGGTTCGCAGATTCTGCCCGTGATGCTCGGCGACAATGCCCGCGCGCTCCGGATCGCGGAGCGCATGCAGGCGGATGGCTTCGACGTACGGGCGATCCGGCCCCCGACCGTGCCTGAGGGTACGGCTCGGCTGAGGGTTTCCATTTCGCTCAATGTGGATGAGGAGCAGATTGTGGCCTTGGTTCGGAGGCTGGCCGCGGCGATCGAAGAGGACAGGCCATGATGCCACGGCTCGTCGTCTCCGGCACTGATACGAGTATCGGTAAGACCGTCTTTGCTGCAGGCCTTGCCGCGGCATTGGAGGGCTATTACTGGAAGCCCGTCCAGTCGGGGCTTGAGGGCGAGACCGACGGCGAGACGGTCATGCGGCTCGGCGGCGTGCCGCGCACGCGCATCCTGCCGGAAGCCTATCGCCTTGCCACACCTGCCTCGCCGCATCTTTCAGCCCGTTTGGATGGCGTTGCGATCAAGCCGGAAAGGCTGGTGCCGCCGATGACAGACCGGCCATTGGTGATCGAAGGGGCGGGCGGGCTGCTCGTGCCGCTCTCGGACGATCTGGTCTTCGCCGATATGTTTGCCCGCTGGCAGGTTCCCGTCATCCTTTGCGCCAGGACATCGCTCGGCACGATCAACCACACGCTGCTGTCACTCGAAGCTCTGAAACATCGCAACATTCCGGTGTTCGGCATCACCTTCATCGGCGACGAGAACCAAGAAACGCAGCGCATTATCGAAAAAATGGGTGGCATTCGCTCACTCGGCCGGCTCCCCTGGCTCCAGGACATTACGCCCGATGGGCTTCGCACGGCGTTCCGCGGCAATTTCGATCTCGCTTCCTTTGCGGAGGTGCCCGCATGACCCGCTCGGCCGTCTGGCACCCCTTCACCCAGCATGCGCTCGAACCGCCGATGAAACGTATCGCATCGACCGAGGGCGCCTATCTGGTCGATGAGGATGGTCATTGCTTTCTCGACGCGATCTCGTCCTGGTGGGTCATCACCCATGGCCACCGGCATCCGGTGATCATGGCGGCGATCCGGGCGGCGACGGAGGCTTATGACCAGATCATTTTCGCCGAATTCTCGCACGCGCCCGCCGAACGATTGGCCGAGGGATTGATCGAGATCGCTCCACCGGGGTTAAGCCATGTCTTCTATTCCGACAGCGGTTCGACCTCGGTCGAGGTGGCGCTCAAAATGGCACTCGGTTATTTCCACAACAGGGGAGAGGCGCGCGATCGGATCGTAGTGGTGGAGGGGAGCTACCACGGCGATACGATCGGCACGATGTCGACCGGCGAGCGAGGCGTTTTCAACGCCGCCTATGAACCGCTACTCTTCGGCGTCGACCGGCTTGCTTTCCCGGAACCGGGCCGAAAGCAGCTGACGCTCGACATGTTCGAGAACTTTTGCCGTTCGGCCCGGGTCGCGGCCCTGGTGATCGAGCCTTTGGTCCTCGGGGCGGGTGGCATGAAGATCTATGATGCCCGTACACTTGCCGGCCTGAAGGAAATCGCCCTGCACCATGGCTGCCTGCTGATCGCCGATGAAGTGATGACCGGTTGGGGCCGGACGGGCACAATGTTCGCCTCGGAGCAGGCCGCCATCACGCCCGACATCCTATGCACATCCAAGGGGCTGACGGGCGGCGCGCTGCCGCTTGCGGCAACCCTCTGCACCGGCGACATCTTCGATGCCCACCTCTCCACCGACCGGCGCAAGACCTTCTTCCATTCCAGCTCCTATACCGCCAACCCGATCGCTTGTGCGGCCGCCGTCGCCAATCTCGAGATCTGGCGGAACGAACCGGTCTTTGAGCGTATCGAAAATCTCACAGCACTGCACCGGCAGAACCTGCAGCGTTTCGAGGGCGACAAAAGGTTCGCCAATATACGGCAGTCAGGAACGATCGCAGCGCTCGATCTCGTCGTACCCTCTGGCGGTTATCTCGCCGAGGCTGGTCCGCGCATGCGGCGACTATTTCGCGAACGCGGCCTGCTGATCCGTCCGCTCGGCAACGTCATCTACCTGATGCCGCCCTATTGCGTGACCGCAGACGATCTCGGCCGCGCCTATGACGCCGTAGATGAGATCGCGTCGATCGTTCTCGGGAGCACGGGATGATGTCGGATCGTTCTTCCCGCATGGCCGGTTTCGGGCATGCCGTGCCGGCTCGCTGCGTCGACAATGCCGAGATCGAAGCGCGTCTGCGCCTGGAAACAGGCTGGATCGAGCGCCGAACCGGCATCCGCACGCGCCATTGGGCCGAAGAGGGCGAGACACTGAGCGGCCTTGCCGCCGAGGCCGGACGGATGGCGCTCGACGATGCCGGGCTCGCCCGTAATGAGATCGCACTGACGCTGCTCGCGACCTCGACACCGGATCATCTTCTGCCGCCCTCGGCACCGCTGCTGGCCCATCGGCTGGATCTGGAAAAATCCGGCGCGATCGATCTCGCCGGCGCCTGTTCGGGCTTTCTCTACGCGCTCACGCTGGCGGACGGTTTCGTCCGAGCGCATGGCCGTGCCGTCCTGGTGGTGGCGGCCAATATCCTGAGCCGCCGCATCAATCCTGCTGAGCGGGCAAGCGCCGTCCTCTTCGCTGATGCGGCTGGCGCTGTGGTGCTGGCCCCCTGTGCGAACGGGCGAAGCGGCCTCCTCTCCGCCGATCTCGTATCGGACGGCAGCGGCTATGGCCTGATCAACATCCCGGCCGGCGGCAGCAACCGGCCGTTCTCTCCCGAAACCAGTGCGGAGGATTTTCTGATGACGATGCAGGACGGCCGCGAGGTCTTCTCGCGCGCCGTCGCCTTGATGACCGAAACCTCGAAGCGGGCGCTGGAGCAGGCAGGAATTGTCGCGGCCAATATCGACCGGTTCGTTCCGCATCAGGCCAACGCGCGCATGTTCGACGCCGTCTCAGGCAACCTCGGCATCGCGCCCGAAAAGACGATCCGCACGATCGAGAGCTTCGGCAATTCGTCGGCCGCGACTATCCCGCTTTCCCTCTCCATCGCCCATCTCGAGCGACGGTTTGCGGGAGGAGAAAAGCTGCTGCTCACCGCCGCCGGCGCCGGCCTGATGGGTGGTGCCGTGGTTTTTGGCATGTGACCGAACGATAATTCTGGAGGGAACACACAGTGGAAAAGGACGTGGGCGCGAAGCTGCATGGCATCCGGGTGAGAGACGCAAGACTGAACCACCACGGATCGATCACGACGAACGGCTCTCTCGACATGTCGGCTACGACGGAACTTGCCAACAATGATTACGGACTTCCAGCAGGTTTGACATCGAGCGAAGCGGGTCGCTTAACGGGATGTAGGTTCAAATCTTTTCCGGACTCAAGGAAGGCCGGATAGCAAAAATCTTTCTCATGAGTGGGTTCACATTGGCCGCAAAGCCTCGCAACACAAACGCCACAAGTGTGTTCAAGTGCAATACCAGTTACTGGCAACCGATCGCCTTCAGATTTGGCATACGCTTTGGGATCGCCGTGRCTGGTGAAGAAACTTCTGCCTTATCTTTTGGTAAATCTGGCGTATATTTGAGTGTATGAATATTGATCGGGTGACCGTGCGGCCCCGGAGGTATTGCCGAGAGGCAATCCGTATTTTCGCTTTGGCATTGATCTGGGGTTCAGCATTCTTGTTTTCCGTCGCCCCGACAGCGGGCTCGGAACGCGTCGCTTTACTGCTGCGATTGAATGGCGCCGTCAGCCCCGCGTCCGCCGACTATGTGATACGCGGCATCCAGCTTGCCAACGATCGTAAAGTGGCGTTGGTCGTCCTGCAAATGGATACGCCCGGCGGTCTCGATACGTCGATGCGGGACATCGTTCGGGCAATCCTTGCCTCGTCTGTGCCGGTTGCGAGCTACGTGGCTCCGAGCGGCGCCCGTGCGGCCAGTGCCGGCACTTATATCCTCTATGCCAGTCATATCGCCGCCATGGCGCCGGGTACCAATCTGGGCGCCGCAACGCCCATTGCTCTCGGTGGGAGCGGACAAGACAACGGCCAGAACGGCGACAGCAAGGAGCGACAGTCGCGCAACGCTGCAGAGGCAAAGGCAGTGAACGACGCTGCTGCCTATCTTCGGGGGCTGGCCGAGTTGCGCAATCGCAACGCCGACTGGGCGGAAAAGGCGGTACGCGACGCAGCCAGTCTCTCATCGACTGCGGCCGAACGCGAAAAAGTCGTCGATTTCGTCGCGGTCACCGTCGACGAGCTGATGGCGAAAGCCGACGGTCGCACGGTACGGGCAGGAGGAACGGACATCCGGCTTGATACGACGGGCCTCGCTGTCCAGACCATCGAGCCTGACTGGAGAACACGCCTGCTTTCGGTCATCGCCGACCCGAATGTCGCACTCATTCTGATGGTTATCGGCATTTACGGCCTGATATTCGAGTTTCTCACGCCCGGAGCGGTTATCCCGGGAACAGTCGGCGGCATATGCCTGCTGCTCGGTCTCTACGCCTTGGCAATGCTACCGGTCAGCTATGCCGGCATCGGCCTCATCGTGCTTGCGGTTGCTCTCTTTGTCGCGGAGGCGCATGCACCGACATTCGGCGTCCTCGGCCTTAGCGGTGTGGTCGCCCTCGTCCTGGGCGCAACCATTCTCTTCGATACGGATGTGCCCGATCTGAAAGTGAGCCGGCAGGTCCTGATTGGTATCGGTGTTTCAGCCCTCGCCTTCCTCCTCATTGTCGTTCGCCTTGCATTCGGCGCGCGCCGGCGTGCCGTGGTGACCGGTTCGGAGCAGATGATCGGCATTTCAGGGAAAGTCTTCAGTTGGACGGGCACGACCGGCTACATTGTCGCGCATGGAGAGCGCTGGAGCGCCGCCTCCGCCGAACCGCTCGCGGACGGAGACGACGTGACGGTCATTGCCAGAAATGGGCTAACCCTCGAGGTCACCCGTGATCCCCGCAAGAAAGAAAGCAAGGAGGAGCGCACATGACCATGATTGGAGGTTTCATCTTCTATATCGTCGCAGTCGTCCTGCTGCTGATCGTCCTGGCGAACGCGATCAAAATCTTGCGCGAGTATCAGCGGGCCGTCGTCTTTACACTTGGTCGATTTACCGGCGTTAAAGGCCCCGGATTGATCCTACTTGTTCCCTACGTACAGCAAATGGTTCGGGTCGACCTGCGCACGCGCGTGCTCGACGTCCCCAGCCAGGACGTCATCTCCCGTGACAACGTTTCGGTTCGAGTCAGCGCGGTGATTTACTTCAGGGTCATCGATCCGGAGAAGTCAGTGATTCAGGTCGAGGATTTCATGGCAGCCACGAGCCAGCTTGCCCAAACGACGTTGCGCTCGGTGCTCGGCAAGCACGATCTCGACGAGATGCTCGCGGAGCGCGACAGGCTCAACGAAGATATCCAGAGAATGCTCGACGCCCAAACAGACGCCTGGGGCATCAAAGTGGCCAATGTTGAGATCAAGCATGTCGACATCAACGAGTCGATGATCCGTGCGATTGCCAGGCAAGCTGAGGCAGAACGCGAGCGGCGTGCGAAAATCATAAATGCCGAGGGCGAACAGCAGGCCGCGGCAAAGCTGGTGGAAGCGGCTGAAATGCTGGCCAGACAACCGTTGTCAATGCAGCTGCGCTACTTGAGCACGCTGAACGTTATTGCCGGGGAAAACAGTTCGACGATCATATTCCCGTTCCCCATGGAACTCATTCACCTCCTGGACGGCAAGGCAGGCAAACCAACTGAATGAGCACATGAGGCGCTCGAAGCGGAAGCGGCTGCGACTTATGGGATTGAAAGGGTGCTCTGTTTCGGTAGCAGATTTGCGGCCAATGTCGCGCTCTTCTCGTCGCTGCCGCAACGCCACGATCTGATCGTCCATGATGTGGATGATCCATGCCAGCGCCCATGACGGCATCTCGGCCAGCAAGGCGGAGGCGGCTGCCGTGCCGCACAACGACGTCTACGCTGATCACCTTGATGGCGACGCTGTACATGCAGAGAACCCGAAAGGTTTACCCTAGACCCAATCCATCAAGTGCCGGGACTGAGCACTTTAGCGCAGCTTCTCAACGGCGACGGCAAGACACGTCCTGAACGCGGCAAGGTCCGTATAGAGTGCATCCCGCGCCGCGTCTCCGATGATGAGGACGCCACCGCGCCGCTCGATCCCGGCGTGCAGCATGAGATTGTCGGCCAGGCCAAAATCCTCGATCGCAATCCCGTTCGGGTCACGTAGTCGACCTTCCCCATCATACGCGACGGCCCCGCCATAAAGATCGCTCACTCGTCCGCTGTGATCGCGTGCCACATTCGTGTAGGCAAATACAGGCTTACCGCTTGCGCACATGAAGCCGAGTTCGAAGGCCGTCCCGGTATTGGCGGCAATGCCACGAAAGGGTGTCAGATTGGCGATGATTGCGTCAGCCTGGATCATCATCTTCTCGTCCACCGCGTTTATCGCTGCGGCCCGCTCGCGCTTCGAGTTCGTGTGCGGGATTTCCAGATCGCCGGGCGAGAGCGGGAGAAGTCCCGCCTCACGGGCAAGTGCTGCCTTGCGGTCGAGGATCTCGCGGGCGTTGGGAAGGAAGACCTCGGGACCGGCGAGATAAACTTTTCTTGTCATAAATTGCACCTAAAAGTGATGGGCTCGGCAACAGATACCTTCTCGCTGTACAGCGAAGAAGGATCACAATCCAGTGGGCGAAATCCGCCACCGGCACGGCGCGTATTAGCGCGTACAAATCGTGCTCCGGCGTTGCGGCCGGAATGTCGGGACGGGAATTCAGCGCCCCGAACCAATCCCATTCCCCATGACGTCGATGACATCCTTAAAGGTGGAGGGCATGTCGACTTTCGCGCTGATTGTGGTGATACTTCGCCTTCAAGCTTCCATGTGATCTCCGCCGGATGGTCCCACCGGAGATCGCACTAATCATCCAGCAATCAGTGCAGATTGAACATACAAGGGCGTGCAAGGCCGGCCGTCAGTTGCGAGAGTTGTGTCGGTGGAACGAGGAAAGCTGTAATGGCTTTAATTGCGCGGCAACGCCCATCGAACGTCTGATGACCGGCAGGGATTGAAGGATCGCTCCCTGGACATGACAGGAAATACTGTTCGCTTTGACGCAATTGACTCTGGCTCGCGCACGCATAGTCAATATGTCGGGACGCGAGCCCGGGTTATTCATGCGCTCGTCAAGATCATATGCCACCCGAGCGGCAAGAACGGCATTTCGGAGGAATGATGGACAAGCCCTGGTCTGAGAGCTGCGGCCCGGTGGCGGCGACCGAGCGTGATGTTCAAAAGGCGAGCGCGATCAACGCGCTTCTCGTGCGACCGATCGACGTTCTGCCGCAAAAGGCAGGCGATCCCATCCGCCCATTGGCGGTTGGGATCTTCAGCGAGATCCGGGCGCTGTTGAAGCCGGACGTCGGGGTGACCAGGCTCAGACGTGTGATTGCAGTCTATGTCCGCTTGAAGCGTTACTACTTCGCAAGCGCCCAGCCTGACTCCATGCGCCACGATCTTGCCGGCGCGCCGGTCGAACCGGTTTCCGCTGCGGACAGACTGCAGGCGCAGCGGCGCTTTCTGGAAATGAAGCGGACCCGCATGCAGCCCGACGCGTTGGCTGCGGTGCCGCACGTTGCTGCTGATCCTGAGCCGACAAAGAACGACCTGATCCGCGCGGCGCTTCTCAAACGGCGGTCGTTGGCCGCAAAATAATCGGTCGGATCCGGCGCCGTGGCGGGACAGAG
>NZ_JBFTPD010000040.1:0-56709 GCF_056398305.1 Rhizobium sp. 01T444 | reverse complement strand
GAGCCAGGGCAAGCGCGGTGATTTACAGTCTGATGCTGACCTGCCGCGCCTGTGGCGTCGATCCGCTCTCCTGGCTGCGCCACGTCCTCACTGAGTTGCCTCAGCGCGAAGAAACTGCCGACATTGGCGACCTGCTGCCGTTCAATTACTCCAAGACCATCGCGGCCTGATAAGGCTGGGTACTGCTACCCAGCTAAGCGCGAGTATCCGTCAACCGCCGTCAATGCGCATCGAAAATCGCGCTTACGTAGTTTTCCAGTGGCCGTGGGGAACGCTAATCCGCTAATCCTCAGACGCTCGCCTCTCATGCACCGGCCATGACGGCGCGCCATATTGGTGGATGCCCAGGTCTCTCGTCGATAAGACGAGACGCGCCGGATCAAGGTCGAGCTGACCGTCGAACCATTCCTGCCGATGCTTCAGGATGTCGGGACGATCTTGCTCCGTGGCATGCGCGCTCTTTTTTGCGCGTGATGTTATGACGCGCGAAGAAACGCTGGATCGTGCCAAAACCGAAGAACAGGCCTTGTTCAGCAAGGCTGTGCCGAACCTCTTCAATGGTGGCGTCCTTGTCCGGACCCAAGGCTTCGAGGATGGCGTTCATGTGCGCATCGATCCGGGCAGAGCGCCGATCTCCGCCCAAGGCACGAGGCCGGGCATCGCCGTGTTCACGCTCACGCTTGCGTCATCTGCTGATGCTGGCGGCGCTCACCTTGAAGCATTCGGTCGCAGCCCGATGCGAAAGACCTTGCGAAACCGCCGCAAGAACCCGAACGCGTAAATCCATCGATAAAGCTTTCGACATGTCCGCCGCCTCCTGCCGGCGAACATCCATGAATCAGACAAAAGCTGATTTGCATAGCTAGTGCGGTTCATTCAGATCGGATTCCGTTCCAAACCCCACATCGTTGATCTGAAACAATCCCGGACGCGCAAGTAGCGGTCGACGCGGTTGTGTGGCCTTGAGGTTCGTTTAAATCCCCAGTACACGTTGGCGCTGGTAGCGTAGTCGCTACGGCGATAAGCAGGACATTGAAGGCAAGAGAAGCATGGTTGAGGCGGTGGAAAAGCCAGGGCGAGAAAATTATTTACTGAAAGAGCTATTCGAAAGAAACAAAGGAGCTGTTGTAACCAGCGTGATCTTTGTTCTTGCGCTTTCCCTAATTGCCCTTACCGGGACATGGGGTTGGTTCAGCGAGCGAATGTTTGGTTTCTTCCCATTATTGATCGTTCTCTTCTTGGTCGGGAGGCATTCCCCCGTCAAGATGGCAACAGCAGCACAACTGACTCGCCTTGCTCACTGGCTTACCAAGCGCGGAGCCTTTGTATCGAACCCAGAGGAAGAGGCGCCGAAGTTTGCACTCATCCGTATATTGTTTGGCCTCTTCATGATTGAGAGGGCGTTCTGGATATTGGCATATCTTGAGCCTTCGGACTGGGGAAATCCATCGATATGGCTATTTGCGCTGCTCGGTCTAGTGGCGGGCGCCTTGGTCGCGGTGGGCCTCTTTACTCAATATGCGCTCCTATATCTGATCCTCGTTCAGTGGCAGGTTGGAGACATATTGCTTCGCACGGCTACGCTAGGCAATTGGATCGCAGCCATGCTGTCATCGTTGCTGATTTTTGCAAATGCTGGCGCTAACTTTTCGCTAGATCGCATATTGATGCGAAGAGGGACTTCTGCGGGGAAAGCGATCTCAGCATTCTATTATGAAGCTGGATTGCCCAGTGAGGCAGGACTTCAACTTGCAAAATTGATGACGCTCGCATGTTACTGGTGCGTATGTCTGTATTCGCTTGCGATGCACCTCGGGGAATCTGCTTGGATGTCAGGTTCGGCAGGACCTTTGTTGCTCACAAATAACTTTATGTCCCGATATTCCAGTGAATTTGCGTGGCTGTTTTCTCAAGGCTGGATCCCCGTCTTCTTGGCGCGAGTATCTCTTTGGGGGATGTTGCCGTGGTACCTTCTGATGTTGCCATTTGTGCTTATTGGCGGTCGCTTTCGTCAATATGTGATCATTTGGGGACTGTTATTCTTTGGGCTCAGTCTATTCGTTTTGCAGCTCCAATGGTTGGCCCAATTCGAGTTTCTATTCTTTGCAGGCTTATTTTGGAGCAAGAGGTTTATCCATGGGGCGAAAACGCTTCAGGTCGCCTACGATGACCGGTGCAACCTCTGCGACAACACAGTCACGTTCGTAAAAGCGGTCGACTTGTTCAGGAGAGTCGATCTCAAACCGCTGTCCAAAAATACCCCGTGGCTTCTCCAAATGGGCATTGATCCGGATGATGCGCAAAAGGACCTATATGCGGTAGACTCCAACAGCGACGAGGCTGTCAAAGGCTATGAATTTTACGTCCTTTTATCCAGGCACGTTTTGCTTTTGCTACCGATCCATCCGTTGCTCCTAATCGGCCGTTATCTTGGCGGACCTGCAGTGTACAGGTTCGTGGCTGATCGCCGGACAAGATTGTTTGGCGTTTGCCAAATACCGACCGCGAAGCCGGAATATGCGATCTTGCAGGGCGGCCAGGTCATCAACAGAAACATCGTTCCGGGCGATCCCATATCTGTCGTTTTTGTACACACGATGGTTCTTCTAGTGTGCTTCTTCGTCGCATTGCCATTTCCGCATTTGACGGATGAACCTCCGGTGGCGCTGAAGAAAATCCAGAAGCTGGTTAGCTCTCCGACGAGCGGTGCTGGTATCTATGGCGTCAACCCAATTGACGTATTCAATCAGACTGACCTTCGAATGGCTGAGAACTGGTTTACCATAACGAGGAAGACCAAAGACGGCATGGAGCAAATCCTTCCGATATTCTCAGAGGATGGGAAGCGTCTTTACGCGCACAGGTCGGATCGCGTCTACTTCGGTCACACCGTTGCGTTCAGGCGGGGAGTGATCGGCAAGGAGGGCTGTCAATTTGATGCATATCGTCCGATGGTCAACTACCTTTCGGAGGACCAGCGCTCAAAGGATGACACCTTCGTGTATCGTCAGTACGCGGAGCCGTTGCCCAGCTTGGAATTGATTTTGCAGGGTCAATTTGTTGCGAGTGAGCGACGCCTTGTCTGTGAAGTAAGCTTCTAACGAAGCCTGGGAGGTCAGAAGGTCTAGGAGCGGAGATGGCAACTATAGAGGTTGCCTACTCCGCCGCATTTTTTTCGGTATGGCCCCAAGAGAGCGTGTCAGGACGGAAACGACTGAATTCCCAACCATGCGAGACACCTGGATCGCGAGCTTGTTGACCGACGCCATAGTCGGAGGCCATCATGCCGTAACTGCGGTTGATCTCGGGATCGTAGAAGCTGGCATGGTTGACGCCCGACTTCAGATTGTCGGGGACGATCAGTCGCGGAACGCCGTCGAAGAAACGAAATATCCGGACATGCGAGCCGATCCAGTCAGGGAGCGTTTGCGTCCAAGTCGCCTCTGCATAGGTGAAGCTCGATGCACCGAGCACCGCCACAAAGATCTCCCCCTCGCGGATCTCCGGTCTTGCGATCAACGATCGGGATCTTCTTGCCGGAATAGTCGACGAAGACCTTGTCGCCGGCCGCATGCTCCTGGCGCATCGTCGGCGAAAGCTTAAAGCTCGCGACATCATCGCCGACTTCCACCGCCTTCTCATGTCGCGCCGATCAGGCGGGCTTGAAGCAGATCAAGTTTTCCGCGACCGTATCTTGGCTGTTCTGCGTCATGCCGCCCGTCGCTCCTGCTCTGTCATCGCCTCGCACTCGGCGATGAGGTCTTGGCCGTTCGCGATCATGGCCATCGCTACGTCGTCATTCGTCTCCCATTCCGGTGTCATGAAAAGACACGTGCCAACTCCGAGTATTAAATTGAAAGAGAATGGAATAACGGAGTTGTATCGATTGCCGATGGTCTCCTGGTCTTGCTTTTTACCCCCGCGCAGCAAGTATCGTCCCCAATACGATTAGGCCCAGGCCCGCGCACTTTTGTGCGGATACGGGTTCGGCTAGCATCCAATAGCTCAGCACTCCGACCACGACGAAATTCAAGCTCATAAATGGGTACGCATGGTTCAGAGGGAACTTGGTCATTGCCGCCATCCATGCAAGCGATGCAAGAAATCCTGCCGCGAAACCGGAAAAAATCGCAGGATCAAAAAGAAGTAGAATAAGGAATCTCAGCTTACTGAGTGGGTCGGAGGGAAGAGCGCCAAACTGACCTATCCTCCATTTGAGCATCATCTGACCGTAAACCGTAAAAGCAATTGTTGCTGCGATGTAGCCGTAGTCAAGCAAGCGAAGCATCAATGGCCCTCTAGTGCGGCAAGACCGAAGCCGCTTTTACCATATCCATTGCCATTATAGAGCATATAGACCGCTCCCTTGTGTCCGAAAACGAACGGGTATTCGATCATTTCACTGTCCCAGCCGCTTTCAGATGCCTGAATGGAAAGTGCATCAAGTGCCAACGTCCAGGTAAGGCCGTCATCAGCACTTTGCGCATGGCCTATCCGATACGTGGAGCCGTCTCCTGCTCGGTATGAAAACCACATATGATCGATGCCATCACTCAAGCGGATAACAGTTGGGCGAGAAAATGCCTGTGCGACGCCTAGAATATAAGGTACAGCGAGACCGGTCTTCCGCCAGCTTCTTCCATCTGAAGATACGGCGCCTTTGATCACATGGACCATTTCACCGTTTCCGCCATCCCAAGTCTCCGTTGATCCATACCACATTTGGTAATCGTGGTTATGCTGACGCACCCACGGATAGGACAAGCTAACACTGTCTTCGGAATCGCTCGCAAGATGGGGATGTCTATCCAGGATTTCCAGATTGATCTCCGGGGTCACTTTAAGGCGTCCAATGTCTCCCCGCCAATGATCACCTGGTTTGTTTTGCCAGCCCATGAAAAGAATAAAGCGATCGCCATCCTTCGAGTAGTCATTGCCGATGCTGATGCCAGCTTCGTAAAAGCTGCCAGCCGGGCCATGCACAACGAATGGCTCTATGTGATCGCAAACCACGACTCCTGTCGGGATCTCGATATCCACAGCGCCCACCGAGGATCGATTTTCACTATCCCTACCGCTATAGAAGATACGGAAAATATCGTTCTCCAAATGGACTGCGAGAGGATTGGCTTGGTGAGTAAGTAGCTTAGGATGCCGCTCTCCGGTTGCGACAAATAGTCTGCCCCGTTTTTTCCAGACCCAATTCGCTGTCATATATTTCTTAACCGATTGCTTGGAACGCGGGATCGTTCAGTCTCCGGCGTGCTGTAGACGCCGTATTCCGCGGCATCGGAAAGGAGCACAGTTCCAGCTCCTAACACGCAGAAGTTGCCAACGTTAACATGATCTCTCAATGTCGAATTTACACCGATGAAGCAGCTTTCTCCTATGGTTACACCACCGGAAACAACAACATGAGATGATATGAATGTGTGGTCATTGATCGTAGAGTGATGACCGATGTGATTTCCGCTCCAGAGCGTTACATTGTCGCCGATTTTTGCGAAGGGCTGGATCGTGTTGTCCTCCAGAATGAAGCAGTTCCGTCCGAACGCATTGCCGTTCAGCGCTGTCGCTCTGGAACTAATGTAGCTGCATAGCTCATAGCCAACTTCAATGGCGGCCTCAAACTTCTGTTTGCGGATCTGATTGAGCTTTGCGTAACTGAGCGCCACGAACATTGAATGTTCGGTGGGCGGATATCGGCTGGTTACCTCCTCAAAACTGATTACCGGGAGGCCACAAAAACTATCTTCGGTCAAAAAAGCCTTGTCGACTGTGAAGGCAACGACCTCGTATGGGCTATCAGTAGTGAAGTAATAGTGAGCGAGTTGTGCAATATCGCCGGTCCCGAATATTACAATCTTGCTCATCTTTATCTCCGTACGATCATTGTGAATTCGTAGAGGCCATAGTCGTGTAAGAGTGCCACATGGCGCGAGTAGCGGCTTTTACAAATCTGGAATAGATGAAGCGGATCCGCATAAAATAAGTCGGGACGCATTTTATGTGTGTCGGAGTAAGACGTCAGACAGTTAAACGCAAACCCGCGTGTACTTACCTCGTTCATCATGTCCAGTGTCTCGAGCAGATATTCTTCCCACTCCTGCTCAGATCTTCCGAGTTTAACGTTGAAAATCCCCGACGCGACACTGTAATCGACAATGGTGTCGGGACGGCTTGATATCTCGAACCGAGCATTTGGGTTGTGAACGAAACGTTGCCGAGCGGCGTCGACCATTGCCGATGAAACGTCCAGGCCGACGTACCGGACCGAATGCTTGAGCTTCGAAATATGGTCGAGGAGGGCGCCATAGCCGCAACCGACATCGCATAGGGTATACGGGCCATTTGCTGCGATAAGCGTCAGCAATTGATCAAAACGAAGAATCTGACTGTCCGCGTCTCTCCAGTCGACTCCCGCAGCAGTCTGGCCATGTTGTGCAAGCCGATTCGAATAATAAACGGCAACCTCGTTCAGGAGCTCGTTCGTTCCATCAGTCATTCTGTCACCTTGAATTTAGCACATTTGTAACGGTCCGACCGATCAGCGACCAACCGGGGGCTATTCGAGGTCTTGTTTAGGGGCAGCTATAGTGGGTCTGTTCAGATGCTGCATATAAAGCGGGCTTTCGTGACCGCAGTTGAAGAGCAAGTCCAAAATGGAGACACTGTGCTCAAATTCACCCCAGAGCTGAGGGTAGACCGGGTAGCCACCATAATCAAACCATTCGACGGCAACACCAGCGTCTGCGAAAAGAGATTGGTCGAGATAATCCTGTGCGGCAGGCCCGGACACGTAGGTGGTGGCGCCGGTGGCAAGACAAACGCCTAGGAGGCGCTCGCTTTTTCCTTCCTGAAGGTCAAATTCAGAAGCCTGTCGAATGCTGGTTGTAATTCCCAAATAGCCGCAGATCGCCTTAAGCAGGTCCGTGTTCAAATCGGAAAGGAGGGTTTGCTTCCCATGCAGTAGGATGGGTTCAATCAATGTGGCAATGTCACAATAATATTGCGCCTTGCCATAGTTGTGGGCTAGGCTTCTCCAATGAGCGTCACGCCAAGCGTCGCCATCGATCTCAGTCTCTTTGATAGTTTGAAGGTACCGGCCTTTTACCTTTACGGGTACCGTCAACCACTGCAGCCCCTGTGGCGTCTTAAGTTTATTGCGGTTACGCCAGTCTCGCCGTGTATATTGCACGTCGTCGTAAAGGATAAACTCGTCTACCGCACCAATCATGTCAAAGTACCCCTTCCAAGGAAGGTAATTTGACTGAACAATGGCAACCTTTTTCATACGCCGGCCCCTACACGCTGCAACCGATAGCTTCCGTCGAGAATTGCTCGCCACCAATGCGCATTATCTAGGTACCATTGGACGGTTTTACGAAGTCCGGTTTCGAAGTTTTCCCACGGTTCCCAACCTATTTCGCTCTTGATTTTATTGATGTCCATCGCATAGCGATAGTCGTGCCCGGGCCGATCTACTACGTGAACTATTTGGCTCTTGTAACTCTTGCCATCAGGCAATGGCCGAAGTTCATCCAATATTGAACAAATTTCACAGACAACGTCGATGTTTCGACGCTCCGCCAAGCCACCGATATTGTAGGTTTCGCCAACCTTGCCCCTTTCCGCGACAAGCGCCAAGGCGCGAGCATGGTCTTCGACGAATAGCCAATCTCTGATCTGGTGCCCGTTTCCATAAACTGGAAGATCGGCTCCATTAAGAGCGCTTACAATCATGTGTGGAATAAGCTTCTCTGGGAAGTGATAGGGCCCATAATTGTTAGAGCAGTTCGTAATAACGGTCGGCAGCCCATATGTCCGGTGCCAAGCGACAACCAAGTGGTCACTCGCCGCCTTACTCGCTGAATAAGGTGAATTCGGCCGATAGCGATGGGTTTCGGTGAAGGCGGGGTCACCTTCGTGAAGTTCACCGAAAACTTCATCAGTACTGACGTGATGAAAACGAAATTTCGTCTTTCTCTCTGGCGGAAGCTGATCATAGTACGCGCGCGCCGATGCCAACAGGCTATAAGTGCCCATAATGTTCGTCTGCATGAAGACATCAGGTGCGTCAATTGATCGATCGACGTGGCTTTCGGCAGCTAGGTGCATGATAATGTCGGGCCTAAACTCGAAAACGAGCGCCCTCATCTGGCCAGTGTCGCAGATGTCATGGCGGTGGAAGCTATATTCCGCCAGTCCATTCACCAAATCGAGCGACCTCTCGTTCCCAGAATAGGTCAGACAGTCAACGTTGCTGACCGTCCATTGCTTTTCCAGGACCATATGCCTCACGACAGCGGAGCCTATAAATCCCGCTCCACCGGTCACCAAAACTCTCATATTATACCGACGACAACGTCTTCCCTAGCTCGTCTCTTTGTTGAGGGAACGCATAGCAGTCGATCTCCTACGTCGCAAGGCAGAGCCATCGCGACAGTTAGGTCATCCAGAGTTCCAGCCTCGTCATATGGCTACAGGATCGACGTGGGTTGATCTGGAAGTTCAGTTTTGCGATGGGGCTAGTTGAGTTTGGACGCGAGTGCAACCGTAGACCGCTGGCCGAAAAACCGCGAAATTTGGATGGCAAGCTTATTTACTCAAATCATCGGCAACGCGGCGAGGATTGAGATCATGCAGATCCCGATATCAATGGTAAGTTTCGACTGTGCCGTCTCGCCGAAGTTGCGGACGAGCGGCTCTCCGATCAATACCAATCTCGGCCCGTGAACGAGATAAAGAGGAAAGGAGATTCTGCCGAGAAGTCTCGAGAAATGGCAAGACAGAAACCTGTTCACAGGCTTGATACCGATGCATCCGAGCGTCAACGCGACTGTGGCGACCATATTCCATGCATCATATGCAGGTGGCAAAAAGGCAGGGGCCGATAGGCCGACAGCAAGCATCGCTGCGAACACCCAGGGCGATATATCTTTAACATACTCCCGTTGAATGACGCCCGCGATCACAGCCCCCAAAAGAAATAGCGAGTAAAGCCTATGATCTTCAGGCGTGGAAAATATAAGTATGACAGAGATAATAAAAATGGTCGGAAGATAGTAGGCAGATTGGGCGCTGAGTAAAAGGACTGCGAAAAGAAGGAACGAGCCGATTAATTCTACGCTCATCGTCCACATCGGGCCAGCGTAAGTCACACAGGGATTATAGTGAAAGAAGACATCAAAAAAGGAAAAGCGTAGAACGTATTCCGCTTTGGACTGAAAATTCAACGCGTTTGAAAATGTCGCTAGTCTTTCACTGGATGTGTTTTGTAGTCCTGCGATCATTGCAAGGTGCACAGCAATTGCAACAACAAAAATGGGGAGCACTAGGCCGTGGACTCGTTATGACGGAGAGTAAGACGAACACAAGCTAGCTTCGTCATAGCGAGAAAGTTCGTGCCCAGTTTGTCGTATCGGGTAGCGATCCGTCGATAACATTTAAGCTTGCTAAAAAACCGCTCGATCAGATTTCGCTTTCTGTACAGCCAAGGGCTAAAGACGATTGGGCTCTTTCGGTTGGATTTTGGCGCGATATTCGCCCATGATCGTCTGGCTCTCACTTCTGCGCGGAGCCAATCAGCGTCGTATGCCTTGTCGGCAAGGAGCATAGCTCCTGGGGGCAGATCATTAAGCAGCGCGCTCGCTGCTGTTAAATCGTGAGCGTGACCGGGTGTGATGGCAATCTTGATTGGCAGCCCCTTGCTGTCGGTGACGGCGTGAATCTTGGTTGTGAGACCGCCCCGACTTCGCCCGAGGCAGCGGTCCTGATGATCCGCCTTTAACGTGGCTGCCAGATGATGGGCGCGAACTGAAGTCCCGTCGATCATCGCGATGCCATCATCTGATGGGCTCGTTACGGCATCCATCAACCCGTCCCAAACTCCAGCCGCCGTCCAGCGCCTGAAACGATTAAAGCAAGTTGTGTAAGGCCCGTATCGTTCAGGGATATCCCGCCAAGTGGCTCCAGATCGCAGAACCCAAAAGATGCCGTCTAAAACGCGACGATCATCAACGCGTGGCACGCCTCGCGGCTTATTGGGTAGAAGTGGTTCGATCAAGCCCCACTCGAAGTCGGTCAAGTCTGACGGCTCATGCCAAGTCGTGAATTAATTCCACAGCAATTTGAAATCCACTAATGGGCGAAACCCTAGCGACGCCGATTCTCACCGTGTAAGTATTTCTCATGCAGGTCTCGATTTACGAATTTGTGAAGCAGAAGCTGATTACCCATGGCGTCGACAGGACGCGAGACGGGCTGGTAACAATTGAGAACAAGTACCTTTTTCTAGGCTTCGTTCATCTTGAGCGCGCGGTCAGGAATGCTGATTTCGATGCGGTGCAACGCAGAGTGAAAATAATCGACGAGCGCGTGCATTCATTGGGAAAACGGCACCTGATTGTGTTTGCCTACATGTATCTTTACTTTTCGGACGGAACTCCGAAAAAGACACATGCGGAAATTACAACGAATGATGGGACGGTTTTGAGGTCGGTTGAATATCGGCGCGCTGTTACGTCAGAGGAACGCCTGATCGCCGATTGGGGTCGCCTTCTATTTGAGCGGTGTGGAGATAGCCTTCTTCGGGCAGTCTACGCTTCGAAGGTCTGAATTCGCTGGCCCATTCGACGTTGTCGATTTCAACGTTTTTCGGTCAGCTCGTGTTTATGAGTTCACGGCCTAACCGAAAGTAACGAGATCCTGCAGCCGCAATCAGTTTCTCAACTTGCCGCTCTTTAAAATAACCGTACGACAGTGAGATTCCGGACACCACGAAAAAGACAAGCACGGCGGCGTATAATCCGCTGAACGGCAGAAGCAGACGCAAGAAGGCACCACTCTCCGCTGTTACTGGCAAACCCTCGCAGAAAACGTGAAAAAGTAGGACGAATATAGCTCCCCACCCGCGCAACCCGTCTAGGACGGGTAATCGTTCCTCCTGGCGGGCGAAACCATCGACACCCCCTAAATCATCTATTTGGTTTCGTTTGCTCGCTTAAGCTTCCTTTGACCGCTCTTGTACCGTAGCCCTCGGAATATCAACAGATGTTTCGCTGGCCTATTTTGATCGAGCAGCCGCGATTACGTCTGGTTCTTGGATAACTGACGTTTATTCTCCGTAGCCCTTAAGTCGATAAACTTCGACAGCAAAATATTGGTGGGAGGGCGAGGTCTAGATCATTCAAGAGCGAGAGCCTCCGATGCATTTCCCGACATGAGGGAACCGAAGCGGCAAACGAAATTCGGGGCGTAGCGCCTATTGCAGTGATGGTCTCCTCATCGGCGTATGCAGGCTTCCTCCACGGCCATGATCTCTACGCGTCCCCGGGAGAGCCGATGGAGCGGCGGTGGTCCGCCTGGAGTCGCCTTCACTCATCCTGCCGGTCGCAGCGGGCAATTGCCGAAGGATATTGTAAGCGTTCACGCGCGTCCTCCAGCTCGACGTATACGCCAGATGTAATCGCCTGACGGCACCGGACCGTGTCGGTCGCGACTGCGGCTGGCCGTTGTTGGCGGAGTGCGGAAGATGGCTCGAAGTGATTGGTGAACTCTTCATGTCTTAAAGCTGTCTGGCGCGGTTTCGCCCCTCACACTCGGCTCGTCGAAAGGAAAGAATGATCAGCACGTTTGATCGCGGACATGTGCATCTGACCCATCTTCTTGACCGAGCTGCATCGAGATCGGAAAACGTCGAGGGAACCGTCGAGCCGATAGCAAGCGTTGAATTATTGTAAGCCGCTTCTTCATCTGAAAGCATTGATATTGGCATTGGATTCTGCGCGACGCAGACCGTTTTTGGCTTGCTGAGGGCGCAGATTAGCATCAAAATCCAGACTGTAATCGTGATGCCAAAAATAGCCGATCGGCCCACGGTTCCTCCGTTCGCCCGTCTTTCGTTCGCGCGAGCGGCGTCCCGCATGCGCGCACCGATTATTCAAAGCTCGCGCTCGCTGATGCTTCCCCTCATACGGAGAAGCAGCCGATCGTTGGACACGTGTCTTTGGATATGCCGACATATCTGTCATTTTTAGGATGACAAAGATTCCCAGTTGCGCGATTAGTCCGGCAACTGGAGCTGATAAATGCGTAGCTTAGGATCAAGAGCGGGTTTACTATTCTCGCTATCGTTCACTACATTGGTTTTCTTCAACTATTTGTATTTTCTCAAATGGTGGCAGCCTACAGGAAGCCGGCTGTGGGTTGTTGCGCTGATCGCAATCTCGGCACCATTCGCTGTTCTTGCTTTTCGCGACTGGCGGAAGTTTGCGGTACCGGGGGCGATCATTCTTGCCTATGTCGTTTACATGGTGTTGAGTTACTTCGCTTTTCGCACAATGGCTTTCGATATCCGCTACCTTTGTCAATTCATATTGACGGTGCTGCCCTTCTTCGGCGCTGGCATCCTTGCGGGATGGCGGCCCGGCGGCCTGATTGTCGTCGTGATGTTCGCTGGCATAGCTTTGTTGCTCGCCTTGCCGGTTGCCTGGATCCAATATGGTTCATTGTGGGAAGGTGACGACTTTCGCGATGTTTTGGCGATCCCGCAGGTGCCGGGCAGGGCGCCCTACTACAGTTATTACCAGTTGGTCGCTTATGGAATTGCTCTTAGCGCAATTCCATCGTTCGTATGGCTTCTCGGTCGAACGCGTCTTCCCATCGCGTATGTTGTTGGTCTCGGCGTCACGCTACTGCTGGCGGAACTAGGTTCTCGCACGATGTTTCTGCTTTTGCCGATCGTGCTCGCAGCCCTTGTATTCCGCATCAAGGGGGTCGCACAGGCAGCGATATATACCGGATTGTCCGCCATCCTAGTTGCCGGCGTGTTCTATGCGCCGATCGCAAAAAATCTTTCGGTCGTGCAGCGAACGGAAGGCGAGGCGGAGCGGTATGAGCAGGGTGCTATATTTCAGCCCAAGACAGATGCACATAATCCCTATGACGCAGCAGGTGCGTTTGACACCGGAGACGGCGGTGATCACCGTACCTGGTCAAGGCGTACTTTGTTTGAGTTTGCATTAAAGGGCTGGTTATCAAACCCGGCCTCTGCTGTTTTCGGTCGGGGTCTGGGATCTTATTCACTGGACCTCGCTGGTGTCTATCCCGGCTGGCTGCCCGCGCAACACAGCGGTGAGATCTATCCGCACAATTGGATCTTGGAGGCCGGTTACGAGGGCGGCGCGATCGCGGTGTTGCTACTTGGGGTGGTCCTTGTGTTCCCTTTCTGGCGCATCCTCAGTGAATGGGAAACTTCGGCGAGTTCGTTGGCGATCGCCGGGATGTACCTGCTGATATTCGGTGCCGCGTTTTTCTCCGGTGGGATCGCTCTCAATTATACGCTCTTCTTCCTTGCTGGGGCGGCGTTATCGGCGCAGAGCCTTTACTCTGCGCGGGGTAAATGATGAGTTATCTGAGACCTTCTACCAGCCGCACGCCTTACGGAATGGATCGACAACTTTATCCAGTCCTGTGATGTCCAAAGTCGCAGTGAAGAGGCTTTCGGAAAAAGGGCGTTATGCGCAACACCTTGGATCTCCCAAGCATCTTCTTGATGACTCCGATTGATTTGGCGCTGATCAAAGGTCTAGAGCGCGTCCATTTTACTCGGGGTCGTATCCGCATGCCTTGAAGTAATTGGCGAATTCTTGTGGTTTGAAGGTAAGCGGTGCCTTGACCCCACCTTCCGGATCAGCATGTGATTGTTGATGTTGTTGCCGAACGAGGCTCCGACATATGACGATTACAGGGTATACGCATGGCACCGGTGCAGATGTGCCGTTGCAACGGTTTGAGGTTTTCACGGGAACAGGCCGTCGCCGCGACTGGAGCGACGAGGAGAAGGACCGCATTGTCGCCGAGAGCTATAGCGGCGAGATCTCGGTCAGTGCTGTTGCGCGCCGGTATGGGTTGTCGCCCGGACAGTTGTTTACCTGGCGTCGGCAGGTGCGAAGTCAGGCGAAGCAAGACTCGCCGCCGATGTTTGTGCCAGCGGTAATTGATCGCCCGGCAGAGCCACCCCCGACACGGCGAAAGGCGATAACGAGGCGCGCACTTCCAATTGGGGCAATCGAGCTGGAGGTTGGCGGCGCGATCGTCAGGATCGCATCTGGCACGGACAGCGCGACCATTGCTGCCGTGATCCAGGCCTTGAAGGCTCAGTCGTGATTGGTCCGTCCGGTGCGGCAAAGGTAATGATAGCCACCAAGCCCGTCGACTTCCGCAAAGGTGCTGAAGGATTGGCAGCGCTGGTGAAGGCGGAGATGAGTGCTGACCCATTGTCTGGCACGATCTATGCGTTCCGCGCCAAACGAACGGACCGGATTAAGCTGATCTTCTGGGATGGCAGCGGCATGTGCCTGGTTGCCAAGCAGCTTGAGGATGGCGAGTTCCATTGGCCTTGAATGCAGGACGGCGCGATGCATCTGACGGCCGCCCAGTTCTCGGCTTGTTCGAGGGATTGGACTGGAACCGCGTGCATACGCCGAGCGAAACGCGCACGCCGGTAAAGGCTGGGTGACGGCCGCGACCAATTGAATCAGCACCATCCGGCCTCTCGATCCGAGCGGTAAAATATACTGTTCTATCCGTGACGATAACGGCGAACGAGCTTCCGGATGACCTGAACGCGCTGGCGCATGAACGCCGCCGCTTCGGCTATCGACGCCTTCATGTGCTGCTTAGGCGTAGGGGCGCCTTGTGAACCACAAACGGCTCATCGGCACCCCCGCCGACCTGAGCCTTAACCCCGGAAAATTCCAGCTCCCGCTGGCCCAAATTCGGGGAGCACTTCACCCGAAAGTGATTCTGAAGGGCTGTACGCAGATCTTGGTAATCCATGCGGTAGGCAATTCCGACATTATTATAGTTCGCCTATGTGGATCATCAGCCGGGCGTGTCCGTAGCGATACCTTGATGTCGGACGGTATTCTTTGTGGATGCATTTCACGGGGGAGGGGCCAGCGCAGATAGAAAACGCCGTTGCGCGACTTCAAAATGTAAGTGGGATTGTGCAAGCCGATGTCTCACCTGAATGGCTCACTGACCAAATTCAAGGTACAAGGCTTTGATTTTAAACGAAATGGTGGGCGATGAGAGACTCGAACTCCCGACATCCTCGGTGTAAACGAGGCGCTCTACCAACTGAGCTAATCGCCCGCGATGCCCTATGTCATCGTTCGGTGAAGCGTCTCTAGCGATATTCAAAAAGAACCGCAAGCCTCTTTTTGAAATTCTGAGCAATTTGCCTGTGCACTCCGCTCTTCCCCGTGGGAAGCATTCTCTGTAGAGGTGCGGCTGAATAAATTCGGAGCGAAAATGACGACGCGAGAGCAGCGGCTGGCCCTTCGGCAGAGCACCCCCCGGACATTTCTGGATTACGCCCACACAGAAGAAGCAAGGTTGCTTCCCGACCGTGGCAGGCTTCTCGACAATTTGCCGAAAGGCGGGATCGTGGCTGAGTTAGGGGTTGCAGAAGGCGCCTTTAGCGAGGAGATCGTTGCACGCAACCAGCCGCAGCGGCTATACCTCATCGATCCCTGGAATATGGACCGATACTCAGAAGGTCTTCAAATCATCAATGGCAAATTCGGACAGGAGATCGCCGAGGGCAGCGTTGTCATTCGCCAGGGTACGTCGCTCGATATGCTGTCCCAGTTCGACGATAGCACGTTCGATTGGGTCTATATCGATACCGATCATTCCTTCGCGCTGACATGGCGGGAGC
This sequence comes from Rhizobium sp. 01T444, assembly GCF_056398305.1. Classification (NCBI taxonomy): domain Bacteria; kingdom Pseudomonadati; phylum Pseudomonadota; class Alphaproteobacteria; order Hyphomicrobiales; family Rhizobiaceae; genus Rhizobium; species Rhizobium sp. 01T444. The sequence goes on along the minus strand of NZ_JBFTPD010000040.1, from coordinate 40,982 downwards.
TCCTGCTGGCGGACCGCAAAGTGAAGCCGGATGGCAGGATCGCCGGCCATGATTTCTGCACGGGTAACACGGTCAAACCCGTCGTCTATGGGGTCGTCGAGGCCGTCAACAAGTTCTGCGTGGAGTACGGCTGGCGCTTCGAATTTCTGACGCTCGAGCCGGACGCTCACTTTTCCTATTGCCTCAAGCGGATCGACACATCGCGATAGCGTCAGCAGCTTACGTATCGATCGTGCCGAGTTCCTGCCTGGCTTCCAGATACCACTCGACGAAAGCCCTGGCGCCTATTTCTAAAGGAGTGTTCGGCTGGTAGCCCGTCAGGGCAAGGAGAAGGTCGGGGCTTGCAAAGGTGCGGGGCACGTCGCCCTTCTGCATGGGAAGCATGACGTGCTTTGCTCCGTGCCCCATTACATTCTCGACCTTCTCGATGAAGTCCATGAGGCTGACCGGTTGCCCGCCGCCGATATTGACGATGCGGAAGGGGGCCTGACGCGAAAGCGTTTCGATTGTTGCATCGGCAACACGGTTAGTTTCGGAGGGGATGACGTCTGACAGCCTGACCACGGCTTCGACCAGATCGTCGATATAGGTGAAATCGCGGCTCATATTGCCCTTGCCGTATATCTCGATGGGCTTGTCCTCGATCATGTTCTTGACGAACTTGAAGAGAGCCATGTCGGGCCGGCCCCACGGGCCGTAGACGGTGAAGAAGCGGAAGGCCGTGGTCGGAATCTTGTAGAGATGCGAATAGCTGTGCGCCATCAGCTCCATTGACTTCTTGCTGGCGGCATAGAAGCTCAGCGGCTCGTCGGCGCGGTCGGTTTCGCGAAAGGGGACGGTCCGATTGGCGCCATAGATCGAGGAGGTCGAGGCGAGCATGAGATGGCGAAGCTCGATACGGCTTGCCAGCTCCAGAATGTTCCAGGAACCCTCGATGTTCGAACGTAGATAGGCCTGCGGATTTTCGATGCTGTAACGCACACCGGCTTGTGCGGCCAGATGAATGAGAACATCCGGCTTTGCTGCCGAAACGGCGGTTTCCAGCGTTGCCTTGTCTTCGAGCATGGCAACGACTGGACGGAAGGCAGGATATTGGGTCAGCGCGGCATGACGCATCTCCTTGAGCCTGACATTGTAATAGGGCGTCAGTCCGTCGAAGCCTATTACCTCATGCCCATCCTGCAACAGCCGGCGGGCCAGATGAAAGCCAATGAAGCCTGCCGTTCCCGTAATGAAGTAGCGCATTTCTACCTTTTTCTCGGGTCTCCTGCCGATGGCAAGTAGCCGAATCCGTATTCGATTGCTTCACTTATCGGATAGATGCTCCCGAGATCAATAATCACCTGGATTTTCGGGGCTTTTAAGCGCTACAAGACGAGCGCGCAAACGGTGCCGCTCGATTACCGAGCTGATGTCCGTGGCAATCTTGAGATCGTCGCGTGAGCAATCGGCTCGAACACATATATCTATTTCTATTCCGATATCTTGCCACCTTCGCCGGAGGAGACTCTGAGAAGTCGTTTCCTCACAGAGTGATGTGACCGATGTTTGTGGGATCGCCCCCGCGATGGCGCAGAGTCCGATCAGCCCTCCCACAACCGGACGAGGTCGGATTCAGAGAACGGAGCATCAATGGCTATATGCTCCCACCTGCTACCGACACCGAAAACCTAATTGCTTGAGTGCGCTTCATCGCTTGAGCACCCAAACGGTCTTGCCGTTCTGTGACGCTTCGATGCCGGCTTTGGTCCGGGTCAGTCGAAGGCATTTTTCGTCATCCCCCGGCCGCGGCCTTATGCAAATCCCGTCCGGAGCGGCCCTCCACGTCGGACTTATGCTCACCAGGCTGTCGCTGATGGTTCCACCGCCGTCGGGACGAAACACGAGGATGTTTGAGGCTTTTCGTTTGACGACGACCATCTCCCACGGCTTGCCGTCGGCGATGACGCTGGAAAGCGGTTCTTCGGCTCGCGCCGGTGCGCCGGCGAAAATTGCAAGGACAAGCAATGGCATGAAAAATCGGCAAGAAGAGAGGTCGCCTGGCAAGCGAGCTGTGGGCATTACGTGTTCCTTTGCGTGAGTATGACCCTCTGATGGCAGGTCGTGATCGAGGGATAAAACTGAGCGAGCGGAACGTGGCCATGCCCTTCCGCCGGTGGTGATGTTGTCGCGATATTCTCCAACGCGCTCGGCAAAGTCATCACGAGATATATTTTGATTTGTTAAGCGCGTCGGGCCGTATGTCTCCGCATAGCCGTCACCAGATGGGATCATGCGGCATGTCCGCAGCAGCGCAGGTTCGCACAAACGCTGCGTACCGGAAAATTCTACCTGGCGTTTCGCCATCGTCACAGCGCATGCCGTTCCGAAATCAAAATGAGCATCACGATCGGACCGCCGAGAAGGGCTCCGAACAGGATGGTCGCGAAGAACAGGTTTGCGAGCAGGTGAAGCATGGTCTTGCGCGTCATGGGTGCATGCCGATCCTTGCAGGGTCAAAAAGGACGGGACCCAGTTTCATCTCGGCCATCCGCACCTTGCCTGTCCAGACATCGACGATCCTTTCGTCCCATCTGAAGATGAGGATGATCAGCCATTGCCCGCCGTCGGGCGTGCCGCATGCCGCCTCGAGCATCACGAAGGCAATGTGCATGGATCCGATAACCACCAGCGCCGCAGCTGCTCTTGCCGTCCGTTTCGAAGTCATAGCCCTGTTCCAAAAGTTGAGGTCGGATGAGGTCATGCCCTGCCGTTTCCAGGTGAACGCTTTTCCATTTGGGCTCCGACAATTGCGGAAACATGACTGTATTCGCTTTTTTGCGTGTAATGCGAGGCGGGGGTCTGGGGCTTAGCCTCGTCAAGCAGATCACCGAAACCATGGCGGAAAAGTCGGCATCGAAAGCGGTCCGTCGGGAACAAACCTATCGATTCAGCTCCAAGATGCTGCAAGTGGGGGGCCATGTAATTGTGTCGCAATTGTTCGCACCGAATGTCCGGTCATCGTCATGATCGGAGGCCAACGAGATACATGCTCAGCAATTCGCATTCACGTCGTCAATTTTTCAACCAGCCAACCAGGGCATCGCTCCTTGGATTTATTGCCTTGCTGACAACGGCAACCGTTTCGGGATGCGCTGCCGTGCCGCTCAAGGAGGCGGGAACGCTTGCCTCCTACGGGGACCTTGGTCCGTCGAAGGGGACGCTCGCCAAGAGGCGGCTCTATGTCGACGGGCAGAAGCTGGCACGGGTAAAGACTGTCGCCATCGTCCCGACCGTCTTTTCCTTCAGTGCTGCGTCCAAAATCAAGTCCGAAGCCGATCGGTCCCTGGTTTCCAATGCTCTCGACCGGGCGCTGTGCGTTTCATTGAGTGACAAATACCAGATGGTCCCGGCCGGTCAGCCGGCAGATCTGACCGTTCGCTCGGTTGTCGCCGACATCGTTCCCACCAACAAGGCAGTTGCCGGGGTCGCGACCGTCGTCAGCGTCGGTTCGGGCTTTGCCCTGCCTGTGAGCATACCGCGCCTCCCCTTCGGCCTTGGCGGCCTGTCGATCGAAGCCGAAGCTACCGACGCCATGGGAATGCAAAATGCCGCAATGCTATGGGCGCGTGGCGCAAACTCCATTCAGGACAATCCCCGCGTTTCCGAGGTCGGAGACGCCTATGGTCTCGCAGCGAAATTCGCCGGCGACTTCTCACGGGTGCTGACCGCCGGAAAGGAACCGAAGGGACTGAACCTTTCGCTTCCGTCGAGGCAGCGCGCCCGCTCATGGCTCGGCGGAAAGCCGAAATATGCTGCCTGTGATGCGTTCGGCCGCGCACCCGGACTGCTCGGCGTGCTCGCTTCGAAGTACGGCGCTCCGCCGCAGTGGACGGAAAGGAAGTCAAAGCCCGCCATGACGCATTGACGGAGGGCCGAGCGGCCATCCAGCCGCTCCGGGAAGGTTTGGAGGAGGCGCCAAGGAGAACTCGATCCATCCAAAAGAACGTCGCAGGGGATGATCTGATGCAACATTCTTTCCTTTGTATACGGACATTGTATTCTGATGTCGCAGACACACTTCGGCTTGAGGAAAGAGTATGCGTGTCGACCATTTCGATATTCGTTCGAAGACAGGATCTGGCCTGACCGGCGACATGAAGCGTCAGGTCGTGATTTGCCGGAACGGTCGGCGCCATCTGAGGTGCATGGCGCTAAGCGTGATCATTGTTGCCGCATCATCCTTGAGTTCGCCGGCATCCGCCGCCAATGTTCTCGAACGAGCGATCGAGGTCGCTCAGCCCTGCAAGCCTTTGAAGGTTAGGCAGGAGGTTTTGGGCGTCAAGGTCGAACTGGGCATCGACGAGCTCGACTTCGTCAAAATCGACACGATCGAGATCAGAGTGAACGGCGATTTGGCCGAAGCAAACGCACTCGGCACGCTCGCATGCAAGACGTCGGATGATGCCCCTCTCCAGGGCGGCTTTTCAGCAAAGGCTCGAATTCACCTGCAGGCAAATCTTGCCACCTGCATAACGAACGCAAGTTCGATCGATATCATCGAGGCAGAGGGAGAGTTTGGTGACGTTGTCACGACCTTCGAACCCGAGATTTCGGCAGCCCTTCGCAAGGGTGTGGAGAAGGCGCTGAAGAAGCTCTGCGCGAGCTGAAATCGGGGATGTGTGAAACGACGCGATCGGTCTGCAAGCCGGCAGCGCCGTGCCTCAGCCACGCGGCGTCGTCAACGGAGATAGTGGATGTGCGGCCGGGCGTGATAGGGCGAGGCTTCGACACGCGCATCCACCGAGAAAACATCCCTGAGGACCTCTTCGGTCAAGACTTCGGTCGGTGTGCCGGACGCAACGATCTTTCCGCTTTGCATGACGATCAGCTCGTCACAAAACATGGCCGCATGGTTGAGGTCGTGCAGGGCAATGATGCTGGTGACCGGCAGACCGGAGACGAGCCGCATGAGGCTGATCTGGTGCTGGATATCGAGATGGTTGGTCGGTTCGTCGAGGATCAGTTCTTTTGGCGACTGCGCCAGAGCTCTTGCGATATGGGCGCGCTGCTTCTCCCCACCGGACAGGCTCTGCCAGCGATCATGGCGCTTGCCGGTCATGCCGGCCCGCTTCAACGCTTCCTCAACCGCCTGATCGTCGGCGAGCGTCCAGCCGGAAAACATCGAGCGGTGCGGAAAGCGTCCGAGCTTGACGACATCCACGACCCTCAGATCGGCGTTTGTTGTCGAATTCTGTTCAACGAAGGCGACGCGCTGCGCGATCGTGCGGCGTCCGATTGTCCCTATGTCCCTCAAATCGAGCGAGATTCGCCCGGAATTGGGCCGCTTCAGGCCGGCCAGAAGCCGCAAGAGCGACGTCTTTCCAGAGCCGTTCGGGCCAAGAAGGCCGAGCATCTTTCCCGGTGGCGCTTCGAAGGAGACGCCATCAATTATGGTCTTCCTGCCAATTTTCCAGACGAGGTTTTCGGCTTTGATGCTCATGATGCGCGCTGGAACCGGTAGAGAATGACGGAGAAGAAGGGAACGCCAACCAGCGCCGTGACGACCCCGATCGGCAGGACCTGCTGCGGGATGAGCGCGCGCGAGGCAATGTCGGCAAGCACCATGAAGATTGCACCGACAATGGCGCAGGCTGGGAGAAGCCGGATATGAAGCGGACCGACGACGAAGCGCGCCGCATGCGGCACGACCAGACCGACGAAGCCGATCGAGCCGACCATGCTGACGATCGTGGCCGTCATCATTGCGGTAAGCGCAAACAGCACGATGCGGACCCTTCCGACGTTGACACCGAGAGATGCGGCCGCTTCGTCACCGAATGCAAAAGCATCCAGAACCCTGGCATAGAACAGGCAGACGACAAGCCCGAAGCCGACGATAGCAGAAACCAGCATGAACTCCGGCCAGCGCACGCCGCCGAAGCTGCCAAGCAGCCAGAACATGACGTCGCGAGCCTGCTGCGCATTGCCGGAAGTCGTGACCACGTAGGATGTGGCGGCGTTGAAGAGCTGCGAAGCGGCAACACCGGCGAGGATTGTCCGGTCAGCGCCGCCACGCGTACCGTTGGACAGCAGCGCCACGAAAAAAAAGGCTGCAAATGCGCCGGCAAAAGCCCCGGCCGACAGCGAAACCGCACCTGCACCAACGCCGAGAATGACGATGGCGACTGCGCCGGTGGACGCGCCGGCGGAGATACCGAGCACATAGGGCTCGGCCAGCGGGTTGCGAAGCAGCGATTGCATGATCGCACCCGACAGAGCCAGTCCCGCGCCGCAGAAAGCGGCCACGAGCGCGCGGCTGAGGCGATAATCCCAGATCACGGTCTCGTGGATGCGGTTGAGTTCCACCGCCGTCCATCCCAGCCTGTTCGTGACGGCGGTAAAGGTCGTTGTAAGCGGGATCGGCAGGTCGCCGATCCCGACACTGATGCCGACGACCAGGCCGACCGCCACAAGGGAGGCCAACAGGAGGACACCGAAGGGGGCAGCCTGCTGGAAGGAGCGGTTCGAGGCGGTCACTTGATCAGGCCGAGCGCTTTCAGTTGTTCGGCCACCTGTTCGGCGCCGTAGATGGTGCGGATCGTCGGGTTCATGGCCTGGCCGTCCATGACGACGATTGCCTTGTTTTTCACCGCCGGCATCTGGCTGACGGCCGGATCGCTGTTCAGGAACTTGATCTTGGCCTCCGGCTTGTCGAGTTCCCAGCGGTTGCGGTCGAGATTGGCCACGACGATGACATCCGGATTGGCGGCTATGATGCTTTCCCACCCGAGTGTCGGCCATTCGGCTTCCGCGGTGACGGCATTCTTGCCGCCGAGGAGATCGGCGATGAAGCCGGATGCGGCGTTCTTGCCCCCGAGATAGGCGTCTGCGGAAGGAGACTGGCTGGAGAACCAAAAGACGTAGGAAAGCTGCTTGCCATCCTTGGACACGCTGGTACGCAATGCCGCTTCACGCTTCTTGAAGTCGGCGATCAGCGCCTGACCACGATCGGCGACGTCAAAAATCTGCGAAAGCTCGTCGATCTCCTTGTACAGCAGATCCATGTTCCAGAGCTGGTCGCGGCTGCCGTACTCGTTCTTGACCTTTTCGGTGCTGAGGCAGGTACTGGGCGAAATGTAGCTTGGTATGCCGACCTTGTCGAAGTCCTCGCGCTTGGCGACCTTGCTCGTCGGTCCGATCAGGCTTGGCAAGGCCGCTGCCACGAAATCCGGGTTCTGCGCCAGAATCGACTCGAAGGTCGGAAACTCGACAGACAGAAGCTTAACCTTCTCATTGGCTTCGGCGAGCTGCGGCAGAACCTTGCTCGGCCAGAATGCGGTGCCGGCCATTTTGTCTTCCAGACCGAGAAGCAGCATGATCTCCGCGCTGTTCTGGCCAAGTCCGATGGCTCGCTCCGGAGCCCTGGCGATGGTGACCTTCGCGCCGCAATTGTCGAGCGTCAGCGGATACGTGGTCGGCGCGGACAATGCCGGCGTCGCGATCAGGCCGAGTACGGTGAGCAGTCCGGGAACCGTAAGGGACTTGAAAACTTTCATGAAAACTTCCTGTTCTTCGAGCCCCCAACATGGGGATTCTAAGGGCGCGGGCGGTATAACCCACTTGCCCGAAGAAAAACAAGAGTAAAGCAGTCACCTTTGGCAATGGCAGATGCTGGCTCCCGTTCCCCAAGCGGCCGAGCTGCTTGAGAAAACGAGGAATGAGCTCGTTAGGAGCGGTCCCCGAATGTAGTACTGGAACTGCCGGCCGATCAGCGACTTCATCGCGTTGCAATGGAGGCGGGGGGCTTTGCGGACGACTTTCGGGGTATGAGGGTCGGCGCCGAAACGCGGATCCGGTCCTCCGCCGAAACAGCGCCACTTGTGAGCAGATCTAAAGCGTTGGACGCGATCTGCTCAAAGGGGACGCGCAGTGTCGTCAACGGGGTCGCAAGATGGCTGACGATAGGGATATCGTTATATCCGACGACCGAAACATCGTTGGGTAYGGAAATCCCAAGGCGCGAAAGACCGGAAAGAGCGCCGATCGCGGTATTGTCGTTCACGGCAAAAATCGCCGTAGGACGATCTTCCAAGCGCATGAGCTGCTCGGCCGCATCTGCTCCAGTGTCGATTCCGAAGGTCGACGGAACAATGCAGTCCGGACGGAGCAACACCCCTGCCTCTTCCAGTGCCTGCCTGTAGCCTTCGACGCGTCCGAGCGCGCTGGAGGCGTATGACGGACCGGCGATGACGCCGATACGACGGTGACCAAGGTCCAGGAGGTGGCGCGTCGCCAGATAACCACCCAGCCGGTCGTCCCCAATCGAAGAAAGGCTCCGACCGTCGGTCCGCAGAGCCAGGACAAGCGGCACGCCCCGGGCCACCAGCTCGTCAGGGAAGTCATCGTCTTCGCGCGCGGTCGAGAGGATCAATCCGTCAACGCCACGCTTTAGAAGTGACTCGGCGGCAAGTCGATCGGCTTTGGGCTTGTCATCGGTCGTCGCGACAATGGCAAAGCGACCGCTTTTGCTGCACGCCTTCGCCAGGGCCTCGTAGAGCATCGCCATGACCGTATCGGTTAGCCGGGGAACAATCACGCCGACTGTCATCGTGTTGCCGCGTCTCAGGCTCGCAGCCGAGACATCTCGGACATAACCCATGTCTTGCGCGATCTTGCGAACGCGGCGCGACGTTTCGTTGTCGGACCGGGGAAGCCGCTCGTCGAGGATGCGTGATACCGTGGATTTGGAAACGCCGGCGGCCGACGCAACATCCAGGATGGTGACGCGTGTCTGGCGGTTGCCTTCTTCGGCCTTTGAATCCATTTCACTTTTTCCCCATCTGCAGCGCTCTCGCGATTGAGGCCCTAAGCATGCATTAAAAAAAATGTTGACTCCAGCAAAATCGGAAACGATAGTGGGAACGTTCCCATTAACGATCCCATCGCTGATCGCACAGGCGAACAGCGGCTATCTAGGAGGAGATACCCCGATGCAAGCTATGGATTTGAGAGGCCTGAGCCCGGCACCCGTCACCGCATTCACCCGTGACGGAGAGGTCGATTACGCGGCCAATGCCCGTATCGCCAAGTGGCTTGCCGGCATGGACGGCGTGAAGAGCCTCGTCATTCTTGGCCATGCCGGCGAAGGTACGTTCCTGACCGAGGAAGAGCGCCTGAAGCTCATCCGCACCTATGTTGAAGCCGTCAATGGTCAACTTCCCATCATTGCAGGTATCACCGGTGAGGGCACCAGGGTTGCGGCGGAAGAAGCCAAGAAGTGCAAGGCTGCCGGTGCGACCGGCGCGCTCGTCTACCCGAACCACGGCTGGCTGCGTTTCGGATTTCAAAAAGGCGCGCCGCAGGATCGCTACAAGGCGATTTGGCAGGAATCAGGCCTGCAGTGCATCCTGTTCCAGTATCCGGATGCCACAAAGGCTTCCTACGATATCGACACGCAGCTTGCGATTGCGACCCAGGACGGGGTCGTTGCCACAAAGAACGGCGTGCGCAACATGAAGCGCTGGTACGTCGAGATTCCGGAACTCAAGAAGGCCAACCCGAACCTGCAGATCCTGAGCTGCCATGACGAATGGCTGCTGCCGACCATGTTCGACGTTGACGGCCTGCTTGTTGGCTACGGCAATATTGCACCGGAGCTGTTGATCGACCTGATCAAGGCAGGAAAGGCGCAAAATTATCCGCAAGCCCGCCAGATCTTCGAACGTCTCCTTCCGGTCACCCGTGCCGTCTATCACCGTGGCTCCCATATGGAAGGAACCGTGGCCCTGAAGCTCGGGCTCGTCCATCGTGGTGTGCTTGACCATGCCACGATTCGCGAGCCGCTGAAGAATCTGGGCGAAAAGGCAGAGGCCGAAATCTTCGCCGCCTTCGAGGCTGCGGGCATCGGTCGGGTCGACCAGTTGATCGCAGCGGAGTGATTGAGAACGCCCCCGTCGTTCGAACGGGGGCGTCTTCTTAGGGGAGGAAAATTGCGGTCGCACCGGGAGTGACGCGCCGCCGCAGTCGCACGGTCTTTTACGCCGTGCATACCTCGCCGACGAGAGAGCCGTTCCTTCCGGATCCACAGCCGACCCAAAGGATCCCGAAGTGAGCCATCCAACGTGTAGGTTCGAAGCCAGGCCGGGAGAGGGCCGGGCACAGGGAGGAAAACATGAATATGGAACAGCGCATAACCGCGCCGTCAACGGTTGTCGATCCGCAAGCAGAAATCAGCGCCCGTCTTGAACGGTTGCCAGTGACCCGGGAGGTGTTCTGGGCCCGAAACATCGTCGGCGCGGCGACATTCTTTGACGGTTACACCGTGATCGCCATCGCCTATGCGATGCCGGTTCTTGTCCGCGAATGGGGCTTGACGCCAGGACAGACGGGAATGATCCTGTCGATGGGTTACCTCGGACAATTGATCGGCGCGGTCTGCTTTGGCTGGCTCGCTGAGCGGATCGGCCGCCTGAAAGTGCTGCTATTTACGATCCTGCTATTCGTCAGCATGGACATCGCATGCCTCTTTGCAGCTGGCGCCGGCATGATGATGGCATTCCGCTTCGTCCAAGGCATCGGAACCGGCGGCGAAGTTCCGGTCGCCAGTGCCTATATCAACGAACTGATCGGCTCGAAGGGGCGCGGCCGCTTCTTCTTGCTGTATGAGGTCATGTTCCTTCTCGGCCTCGTCGGCGCGGGCCTGATCGGCTACTTCATGGTCCCAGTCTACGGCTGGAAGGCGATGTTTGTCGTCGGCCTGATCCCTGCAATCCTCATGATCCCCCTGCGCTGGTTCCTCCATGAATCACCTCGCTGGCTGGTCGCCAACGGCCGCTATGAGGAAGCCGATCGTATTGTCACCAAGTTGGAGAACAGCGCCCGTGCCGGCGGCAAGGAACTGCCGGAGCCGAAAGTCGTGGCCGCTCCTGCCCGCCGCAGATCCGACTGGCGCGAACTTTTCCAGGGCATTTACCTGAAGCGCACGCTGTCGATCTGGGCCATGTGGTTCTGCGCCTATATGGTCGCCAATGGCACGATCACCTGGCTTCCGACCCTCTATCGCCAGACGTTCAACCTGCCGCTTGAAACCAGTATTTTCTACGGGTTCGTCACCTCGGTCGGTGGCGTAATTGCGGCCGTTATCTGCGCACTGCTCATCGACAAAGTCGGCCGCAAGCGCTGGTATACAGGCGCCCTTTTGATCGCACCGATCCCGCTCGTCATCCTCGCCTGGCTGGGTGCGACGTCGGCGACACAGGTTCTCATCCTCGCCGGCCTCGCCTACGCCATCGTCCAGACCGTAACGTTCTCGCTCTACCTCTATTCGGCGGAGATCTATCCGACCCGTCTTCGTGCCATTGGCACGGGCACAGGCAGCGCCTGGCTGCGTCTCGGGTCCTCTGCCGGTCCTATCGCGGTAGGATGGGTCATGTCATCGATGGGCATCCAGTATGTATTCGGCACCTTCGCAGCAATCCTGCTGGTCGGCGCCCTGGTAACGGCCCTCTTCGCGGTCGAAACCAAGGGGCGCGTCCTGGAGGAATTGTCGCCGTAATATCTACCGTCCGCATTCGAAGGACCCGAGAAGGCTTGGCGGGTAAGCACCAAGCCTTCTCGTATATGTGGACATGCAAAATCCTGCATCCGTTTGGTGGTTTCGGTTGATTGATCTGGGGATCGATCCCGCTCAAGGCGACGGCCGAGCTCGTCAAAGGCACGACGCGACTTCTCTTCGGTGCAGTTCTCCGCCGGTTTCAGTGAGGAAGCATCGAGCGAATTCGGATGATGCCGCGATTGCCGCTCCGCGATAGCGGTGCCCTTCAAAATATCAGGACAGCCGCTCCGCTCAGGCGGCCGGCACGCAGATCGTTAAGCGCCGCATTGGCATCTGCAAGCCGATAGGTTTTCGTGTGCGTGCGCACACCTGCCTGGCGGGCGACGGGGAAGAATTCCTCGGCGTCTTTCCGCGTCAGATTGGCGACCGAAACCACGCTTCGCTCGCCCCAGATCAGCGCATAGGGCATTGCGGGCAGATCACTCATGTGGATACCGCCGCAGACGACCCGGCCTCCCTTTCGCACCACCTTCAACGCCGCCGGCACGAGTTCGCCAACCGGCGCAAAGATGATCGCCGCATCGAGCGCGACGGGCGGGCGCTCGTCCGAGCCTCCCGCCCAGACGGCGCCGAGACCGAGTGCGAAGCGTTGTGCCGCCACATCGCCGGAGCGCGAGAACGCATAGACATCGCGACCCTGCCAGCGACAGATCTGCGCGATGATATGCGCGGCTGCGCCGAACCCGTAGAGCCCGATCCTCTTGCCGTCGCCGGCCTTCTTCAGCGAACGCCAGCCGATCAGGCCGGCACAGAGGAGCGGGGCAAGGGCGACGGGATCGGCCTGGCTGTCGAGCACAAAGGCATAATCGGCATCCGCAACGACATGGGTGGCAAAGCCTCCGTCGCGGGTATAGCCGGTAAATTGCGGTTCATCGCAAAGATTTTCCTCTCCGCTCCTGCAAAACGAGCAACAGCCGCATGTATGACCGAGCCAGGGCACGCCGACCCTTTGCCCCATGCGCGACGGCGCTATTCCTTCCCCGACAGCCTCGACGATGCCGACGATCTCATGGCCGGGAACGAGCGGCAGCTTCGGGTTCGGAAGATCGCCGTCGCAGACATGAAGATCCGTCCTGCACACCGCGCAGGCTTCGACCCTCAGCATCAACTGTCCTTTTGTGGGCACGGGATCCGGCCGGTCGACCGTACGCAGGGGCATCCCGATTGCCTCCAGGATCATAGCTTTCATGAACTGTTCCTCATCTTCATGATGCCATGATCCTGAAATCGCGGCAAACCGGCATTGACGGTTGTCAAAGACGACCCGCGCCCGTGCTTCTTCGCCCCTATGGAAATTTCCCTTCACGGGAGATGTTGATCCGGCGCAATGAGCCGAGCCGCGTGTCCTGATTGGTATCCTGGTCGGCATTGAGCGTGGCTGGCAGGAGCGAGAGGCGCCACTCGGCGAAAGGGCCGCCGGCATTCGCAACCTGGGCCTCTCAAGTTTCCTGGTGGCCTATGCGGCTTGCCTCAGCCCGCAAAAGGACCGATCCTGCCGACGACGGTCTTTGTGTTCTTTGGCATCACAATTCTCGTTCTCAGCTCCATGCAAGCGGCGCCCGACGAATTACAGCGCGACCGCTGCCATTGCCGCGATATCGGTTTCGTGCTTGGTTTCAGCGCCGTGGTTGCCGACTGTGCAAAGCCTGACCTTGATCGTCGTCCAAGTCCGGAACGAAGCTATCAGCGCGCGCTATCGTCGAGCTCTTCGAGCGCGTCCAGCAGGCGTTTCTGGATCTCGGTCTCCTGCCGGTTGATGGCGACGACAAGCCTGCGCATCGCACCGCGCATGCCGTGGAGCTGGTCGACGAGCTCCATGACGACGTCGACGCCGGCCTCGTTGACGCCCATTTGGCGTGTGAGGTCGAGGATCAGGCGGGCGCGGGCAAGATCGGCATCCCGGAATCGGCGCCGGCCCTTGGAAATATCGGGGGCCAGCCAGCCTTGCTCGACCCACAGATCGAGCTCGGTCACTTCGATTTTGAGGTAGAGACGGAATTCGCGATCGTCCATGGTCAGGCCTCCATGTTCTTTCTCGGATCCTGTGTGCTGGCTGCCGCCCAGCCCTTGGCGAAGGCGGTCAGCTGTTCGTCGGGCTGTTCGGGCAGCATGATCTTCAGCGTCACATAGACGTCACCGGCGTCGCCGCCGCGCTTGGCAACACCCTTGCCCTTGAGGCGCAGCACCTTTCCGCTGCTGGAATTTGCCGGCAGCGTTAGGTTGACCGGCCCCGAAGGCGTCGGCACGCGCACCTTTCCGCCGAGTACCGCTTCTCCCAACGTGACGGGCAGATCGAGGCGGATGTCGTCGCCGTCGCGGGTGAAGAAACGGTGCGGGCGCACATGGACGTCGATCAGCGCATCGCCGGCCGGCCCGCCGCCGAAGCCGGGTTCTCCCTTGCCGCGCAGGCGCAGCGTCTGGCCGTCGCGCGTGCCGGGCGGGATCTTGACGTCGAGTGCCGGCCCGTCCGACAGCCTCACCTGGCTCTGCGCGCCGTTCACGGCATCGAGGAAATCCACCTCCATCGAGAAGCGCCGGTCCTGGCCCTTTGCGCGGAACTGGCCGCCGCTGCTGCTGCCGCCAGCGCGGCGCGAGAAGAAGCTTGCGAACAGATCGTCGGCGTCTCCAAAATCGGCAAAGCCGGCGCCGTTGTGATAGGCGCTGCCAGGGTCGCTCGAGGAGGCATAGTCTCGATAGTAGCTGCGGGGCGCCTGTTCGGCTCCCGTGACGTCGATCTCGCCACGATCGAAGCGACCGCGCTTCTCTTCGTCGCTCAGGATTTCATAGGCAGCAGAAATTTCCTTGAACTTCGCCTCGGCCTTCTTGTCGCCGGGGTTCAGGTCGGGGTGGAGCTTCTTGGCAAGCTTGCGGAATGCCCCCTGAATTTCCTTCTGGGTGGCATCCCGTTTCACGCCCAGAAGCTCGTATGGATCTTGGCTCATACATGTCTCCGTGTAAGGGCAGCGAATACTGCGGACTGGAATCCGCCTTGATATAGGTTGCCGGTCCGATGTCGGGGAGGGGAGGAGGGCAGCGTCCTATCATTCGGCCTGAATTGGCGTGATGTCGTGCGAAGGCTGGCCATCCTGCCGGTCCCTTCGCGTCATGTGCAAGGAGAAGGTCGAGGCGAAGGCGGAAAACACGACGCGCCGTTGCCGAGATCACAATGCTATCAGCGCGCCACCGCCGCCGCCGCGCGGCTCAGCTTATGCCCCGGACTTTGCTTGCGATCGACGAGGACCGAGCATTTGGCGTGACGCACCACGCGGCCGACCACGGCCCCGAAAATATAGTCGGTAATATCTGCGACATGGGTTGAAAGGATGATGAGGTCCGCCTCTTTCTCCCGCGCGGCGGCCAAAAGCACCCTTGCCGCGCTACCGGTATGGACCTCGACCAGGGCAGGGATCTTCATCTGTCGGCAGAGCAAGGTCAGCTTCTCCTCGGCATCCTTTATGACGGCGGTCTCGAAGTCTTCCGGCAGGCTCGCCGTCATGTAGTGCGGCATGGTTTCGACGGCGTGGATGACGAAGATCGAGCCATCCTCGTCGAGGAGGCCGGCTGCCTTGTTCAGGATGCGTTCGGCTGTTTCGCGAGGGCCATTGCCTATTGCGCAGACTATCGTTCGGTACATATCGGATCTACCCTCATCCGCCAGATGATTGTGCGATTTTAGCCTCCTGCATGGATCATACATTGACCGACATCAAGAAACGGTCCTGCATCAGATTTGATACGGAACAGGGGCGGCTGTGCCAGATCGCTCACGTCACCGTCACGCAGCAGACGAATGTCGCCATCGCCATCAGGCTTTCGCCTGAGGAGGTGCGGTGGCTTGAGAGGCGGCTGGTCTGGGCACGAACCGTAACAATGACTGCTCTCGTCAAGGAGCTCCTGGAAGGGAGAACTTCTGGCCGTTCGGATGTGAGCGAGCTTGACAAGTGCGCTCGTCGATGAGAACAAAGAGCGAACCAACGGGAAGGTCACCATTCATGATACGTTTCGCGCCGAAGATAGAGCAGGACGCTGCCCCAGCAATCAAAATTGCAAAGCCGAACGCCAAGATGCGATCCGACATCGAGCCATCGGACACTTCCACCACGACCGTTGAGAACGAAACCAACAGGATAGACGGCCAGGCTGCCACGACGATATCAGGACCTGCGGAGCCTGCCGCAAAACTCCTTGAGTTATCAGGCGAGGAGCTCCCTGCGAAAGGCAGAAAGCCGGGTTCCCGGAAGCGCAAAGAGGCAACAAGCCCCAAGCCGCTCGAAGTCAGCAAGCGGGGGCACGATCAAAGCGTTGGCGATTTGCTGCTCGACCTCTGACGATAGGCTTCGAGTACCCGTGCGGAAGCGCGTTTGCGCTTTTTTGTAATCCTGCCTGGATTTTTCAGGGCTCACGCCGCATCCGTAGAACGAGCCGCGATCAATTCCAGCTCGCAAAGCTCATCGATCGTCTGGCGCCGGCGGATAAGCCGGGAGTTCTCCCCGTCCATGAGATATTCGGCAGCATGAAGCCGGCTGTTGTAGTTCGACGACATCGACGCGCCATAGGCACCCGTTCCGTGGAAAACGAGCAAGTCGCCGACCTCGGCAGGAGGGAGCGCCCGCGTCTCGACTACGCCATCGGCCCCTTGCGTGAATACGTCGCCCGATTCGCAGAGCGGGCCCGCTACGACAGTAGGGCGTAGCTTAGATGGGCTGAGGCTTCGACCATCGTGCGTGAGCACCGAGATCTCGTGGTAGCTGCCATAGAGGGCAGGGCGCATCAAGTCGTTGAAACCGGCGTCAACGAGGGTGAAGTGATTTCTGCCAACCTGCTTGGTTGCGCGGACCTCGGCCAACAGCGAACCGGCTTCTGCCACGAGGAAGCGCCCCGGCTCGATCTCCAGGCGCACGGCATGGCCGAGCCTGCTTTCTGCTTGCCTGCGCACGCTGTCCCACAAGCTGAAATAATGCGCGGTATCGATCGCCCGGTCCCCGTCGCGATAGGGAACTGACAGGCCACCCCCGGCAGAAATCGCCTCGACATCGTGATCCAGATCGCTCAGGAGACCGGTCATCGCATGACAGACCCGCTCGAGATGGCCGTAGTCGACGCCGGAGCCGATATGCAGGTGAAGCCCGACGAGATGCAAGCGATAGCGGCGAGCCAATTCGACAGCCTGGTTAAGCTCCGCATGCCAGATACCATGCTTGCTGTTTTCGCCACCCGTATTTGTCTTGTTGCTATGGCCGTGGCCGAAACCCGGATTGGCGCGAAGCCAGACGCGGTGACCGGGCGACAGCTCCCCGAGCTGGTGCAGCATGTCGATGGAGCCGATATTCACCTCGACCTTGTCCTTGACGACGCGGCGCAAAGTCGGCCGGTCGAAAATATCGGCGGTGTAGACGATGCCCGCAGCACCTGAGAGGGTCGGGCTGGTGGAAAATCCGGCCCGCTGCGCGCGATTGATTTCGCCGAGAGACACGGAGTCCACAAGCACACCTTCCTCACGCATGAGGGAGAGGATGTGGATGTTGGAGCACGCCTTCTGCGCATAGCGGATCACGTCGAAGGCGCCGAGCTGCCTTATCCGATCGCGGATCGTCGTCGCGTCGTAGACCCATAAGGGCGTCCCATGCTGGTGGGCGAGAGGGGTGAGGTCATTGGCAGAGATAATGGGCATGGCGCTGATTGTCCGTAGATGGCAGCCCTCCGAACCGAAAGATCGTTTCAAGATGGGCAATGCGGTTTTCACATACGGGTTGACCACGAAACCGGGCATATGAAAAATATCAATTTTTCCAAACTATATTCAATTCTGATATGAGGTGGGCATGGCTGTTACCCTACGGCATATCGAGGTCTTCAGGGCGGTGATGACGACAGGCAGCGTCACGAATGCGGCCGCTATGCTCGGCACCTCCCAGCCGACGATCAGCCGGGAGCTGGCAAGGTTCGAGCATCTCATCCAGATGAAGCTTTTTGAGCGTGTGCGCGGCCGCCTCCGCCCGACTGCGCACGCTCTGCTATTGTTCGAGGAAGTGCAGCGCGCCTATTTCGGGCTGGACCGGATCATCAGCACGGCGGCGTCGCTGCGCCAGTTCGAGCAAGGGCAACTCTCCATCGTATGCCTGCCAGTCTTTTCTCAATCGCTTCTGCCGCAGACCTGCCGGTATTTCATGGAGCGGTTCCCGAACGTGGGCATCAGTATCGTTCCGCAGGAGTCGCCTCTGCTGGAGGAATGGTTGTCGGCGCAACGCTATGACCTGGGACTGACGGAGGTCGATCATGCCCCCCAGGGCACGGAGGTAACCCCACTCCTGACACTCGACGAGATTTGCGTGCTGCCGGACGCTCACCCGCTTCTTGAAAAGACTGTTCTCTCACCGGGTGATTTCGAAGGGCAATCCTTTGTCAGCCTGTCGGCGATGGATAGCTATCGGCGGCAGATCGATCAGATTTTTCGAAACGCCGGCATCATGCGGTGCATGGTCATCGAGACCCACAGCGCAGCATCCGTCTGCTCCATGGTACGGGAGGGAATCGGCCTGGCGATCGTCAATCCTCTGACGGCCCTGGACTATGCCGGCCACGGCCTACATCTTCGCCGGGTGTCATTCTCCATCCCGTTTTCCGTCAACATCGTGCGCCCGATCCATCGGCCGCAATCGCAACTGGTCGAGGTTTTCCGGGCCGAATTGGCGAGGCAAGCAGGGCTGATCGAAACCCGGCTTGCCACGCTCATTGATTCTCGATGACTTCGTGAAAGCGTATGGGATAGCGGCGTGTTACCGATGCCCCGTCACACGTCATCAGTTCAGCACCGGCTCGCCGGCAGTGATGCGCTGCTCGCCTTCGTCAAACAGGTGGACGCTATCATGGAGCGGAGCGATCCGCAGCACATCGCCGGGGGCTGCCCTGATCCGCTCCCGGAAGACGCAGCTGATCGTCTGCGTGCCGAGACGGGCAACCACCAATGTCTCGGACCCCGTCGGCTCGACAACGGCGGTTGTCACCTCGATGCCGTTGGGGTCGAGTGTGATGTGCTCGGGGCGAATGCCGTAGGTGACGGCGCCGGACGGGCGCCGTTCGCTCGGCAGGATAAGCCCGTCTTCGGTCCGGAAGCCTTCATTCGTCATGCTTCCCTTGATGAAGTTCATCGCTGGGGAGCCGATGAACCCGGCAACGAAGAGATTGCTCGGGCGATCGTAGAGTTCGAGCGGCGAGCCCGACTGCTCGATCACGCCATCCTTCATCACGACGATCTTGTCTGCCATGGTCATTGCCTCGATCTGGTCGTGTGTGACATAGATCGTCGTGGTCTTCAGCCGCTGATGCAGCTCCTTGATCTCGGATCGCATCTGGACACGGAGCTTGGCATCGAGGTTTGACAGGGGTTCGTCGAAGAGGAAGACGGCGGGATCGCGAACGATTGCGCGACCCATGGCAACACGCTGCCGCTGGCCGCCCGACAGCTGCTTCGGATAGCGCTCCAGGAGCGCCTCCAGGCCGAGGATCTTGGCGGCATTGCCGACACGCTGCTCGATCTCTGTCTTCGGCATGCGCTTCAGCCGCAGCGAGAAGCCCATATTCTTGGCGACCGTCATATGCGGGTAAAGCGCATAGTTCTGGAACACCATGGCGATGTCGCGATCCTTCGGTGCCAGCTCGTTGACGATATGCTTGCCGATCTGGATCTCGCCCGAGCTGATGTCTTCCAGACCGGCGATCATTCTGAGAAGGGTGGATTTGCCGCAGCCGGAAGGGCCGACGAGGACGACGAACTCGCCATCGCGGATATCGACTGAAACACCTTTGATGGCTTTGAACGCGCCATAGTCCTTGCGCGCATTGTTCACTCTAACATGAGCCATTTTCGTCCTCCCCGGTCGCGCTCAAAGCTTGTTCAACACGTTTCTGAGGTAGGCGAGCCCAAGGCGTTCACCTTCTTTTCGCGCCTCGAGATCCTTGCCCGGCCATCCATAGGCGGCGTCCTCGTGCTCGATCGAAAGGGTGCCGTTGAAGCCGTTGGTCCGTGCCTGACGCAGGAAGCGCGGCCAGTCGAGAAGGCCGTGGCCCGGCAGCTTGTATTGCCACCAGCCCTTGCCGTGATAGCCGACCGCTTGTTGTGTGGCCGCATCGATTGCGGTGTCCTTGGCGTGGAGAATGGCGATCCGATCCTTGACCGCGTCCATGGCGGCATAGGGATCGACGCCGATGCGGATGAGGTGCGAAGGATCGAATTCGAGACCGAAGCGCCGGTCGGGTATGCGCCTGAAGAGTTCCTGCCACCCCTTCGGCGTGGTTCCGACGAAATTATCCTTGGGCCCCGGCCAGTTTTCGATCGCGAAGACCAGGCCGCTTGACGTCGTCTTGCCAATCAGCCGGTTGGCGAAATCGGCAAAATCATCGTAATTGGCTTCGTCGTCAGCATTGTCGTTACGTCCGGGAAAGATCACGAAGATCGGCACGCCCGCTTCGCCGATCGCTTCGGCAAATTCCTCCGTGCGGGCGCGAAGTTCGCCGCGTTTGCCGCTGTCGGCATCGAGCTGATTGCCGAAATAGGTGACCGAGGAGACGAAGAGGTTTTGGTCGCGGGCAAGTGCCACCGCAGCCTGCACCTTGTCCGGCGTCTTGATATGGCCGCCGACATCGATTTCGATTGCGTCGAAACCGGCCGAAGCAGCGAAATTCACCACTTCTTCTAGCGGCCGGTCGTTGAATGTCGACGTATAAAAACCAATCCTCATCAATATCCTCCCAGCGGACTTGCCGGCTGTTTCAGTTGTTCAGGCGATCCATGAATTTGAGGGGCGAACGGGTGCGTTGAACGGCGTCCGCGGATGCCAGCATCAGCGCCGCCGCCATCGGCATCGCCGCAGCACCGAGCGCCGAAGCGTCCTCGCCGATCGAGGCACGATGCAGCGAAGGCAGAGTGGTGTCTCCGGCCGTCAGATGTTCGTGAACGTAGCGGAGCAACTCGTCGATCATGCGGATCGGCAATCGGCCGCCGATGATGATGGCATCGGGATCGACGATCATGCCGATATGTTTGACCGCAACGGCAAGGTGAGCGCTCATTTCCTTCAGCCACTTCGACACCAGAGCCTTGCCACGTGCATCGAGTGTGAGAAGGTCCTGAGGCACGCTTGCATGGACGCCATGTTCGCCAAGAAACTTGTAGAGAAAAAACATCGTCACCATCTCACCGAGAAGGTCGACCTTCGGAGCGGTCTTGTCCCGGTCGTCGGCAATCGGCAGCCATCCGATTTCGCCGCTCAGCGCCATGGCGCCACGGTGGCCGTTGCCGTCGAGAACGAGCCCTCCGCCGAGACAGGCATTGATGGCGATATAAAAGAAACTGCGGCTTTCCGCCCCGAGGCCGTAGTCAAGCTCGGCGAGTGCTGCGGCATTGGTCTCATTTTCGATGAAGACCGGATGCTGGGTCAGGTTTTCGATTGCTGCGCGTACGTCGAATTCCATCCATTCCGAATAATCGTCGGGCATGCCGAGGAAAGGGATCTCTCCGAGCCAGTCGGGCATCGCAAGCCCAATGCCGGCCAGGTGCGCGTCGTCGATCAGGCGGCTTCGCTGGAAATGCGATATCGCATCGGCCGTCAGCTGCATGAATTCGGCGGGCCGCACGTAGCGCTTTTCGTGGTGGACGCGGGCGCGTACGTTGCCGACGGCATCTACAGCCACAATCGTCAGGTGATCGCGATCGATGTTGATGCCGATTGCAAAGAACGCATCGGGGTTGATCTCGAGCTCGATTGCCGGCTGACCCCTCAGCCCATGTCGCCGGCGAGCTTCGATGATCAGGCCTTCGTCGAGCAGCCGATCGACGATTCGGGCGATCGCCGGCTTCGTGAAACCTGTCTGCCGGGCAATCTCGGCGCGCGAAATCGGCGCCTGCCGATGGATGCAGCGCAGCACGACGGCTCTGTTGTGCTCGCCCGCATCCTCGACATTGGCCCCCGTCAGGTCGGGAGACAGTCTGGCGCCGATCGTCTGGTTCATGGGTTGGGATCCTCTATCAGCCACGGACACGCAAACCGACCTTACCCCTTCACCGCACCACTGGTCATGGCGCCAAGGATCAGCCGCTGAAGCGACAGGAACGCCACGATCGCCGGTACGACGGAGATCAGGCAGGCGGCCGCAAGCAGCTGGATGGACGAGTCGGTCTGCATGCCACGGAAGTTAAAGATCCCGACGCCGATCGGCATCAGATTGTTTTGCGTGAGCAGAAGAAAAGGCACGAGGAATTGCGACCAGCCGGCAATCACAGTGATGATGAAGACGGAAGCAATACCCGGCGCCGATAGCGGCAGGACGATCCGCCAGAAGACCGAGAACCGATTGCATCCGTCGATCATCGCAGCCTCGTCGAGACTGCGCGGAATGCCGTCTATCGTGCTCTTCAGCAGCCATGTTGCAAGCGGCACACCGAGGGCAATATAGACCATTGTCACCGCAAAATGCGTATCGAGCAGGCCGAGACGGTTCATGTAGCGGTAGAGCGGCACCATGATGACTAGCGGCGAGATCATCTGGAACAACAAAAGCCCCATCATCGACAGGCCCTTGCCCCTGAACTGGAAGCGGGAGAATGCGTAGGCTGCGGGAAGGGCGACGACCAGAACACCGAAACCGCTGAAGGCGGCGAGCTTCAAGCCGTTCCAGAGGTAGATCGGGAAGTAGCTGTTGTTGAGGACGGTGACGAAATTATCCATGGTCGGATTGTGCGGGATGTAGCGCGCCACACCACGATAGATTTCGCGCCTGTCGCGCAAGGCCATCGATAAGAGATAGCTGAGGGGACCGGCGAAGAAGATGAACATCGCCAGCATGAAGAGATAGCTCAGGAAATCGCCGAAGCGCGTGCCGGTGCGCCTGCTCATTGCTCTTCCTCCTTCGGCAGGAACGATGCGTAAACGAAGGCAAGTCCGAGACTGATGATCAGCATCAGCACGGAGAGCACACTTCCGCCGGAAAGGTCGTAATTGCGGAAGACGATGTTGAACACATAGAGCGAGATCACTTCGGTCGCGCGCCCCGGTCCGCCGCCCGTCAACGTGATGATCGCGTCGAAAGTGTTGAGCGTCATGATCGTGATGAGGATCATGTTGACGAGCATGGCTGCGCGCAGCTGGGGGAGGGTGATGAAGAGGAACTGTTGCGGGCCCGTTGCGCCGTCGACATCTGCCGCCTCATAGAGCGAGGGGTCAATCGATTTGAGGGCTGCATACATGACCACCATCGAGAAGGCCGTACCGCGCCAGATGTTCGAGATCAGCGCTGACCACGGCGCAATCGCGGGGTCGGAAAGCCAGGCGACCGTCGGCAGGTGCATGAGCCGAAGGATGCTGTTCAGCGCACCGTAGGGAGCTTCGGAAAACAGCATCTGCCAGATGATGCCGCCGGCAATCCCGGGCACCACCCAGGCGATAAGCGCCGTGGTGCGCAGGACGGTCGTGCCGTACAGGCCGCGTTTCTCGCCTCTGATGACGACGACGGCGACGGCGAGACCAAATATCTGCTGTCCGATGACGCTGCCGCCGACGAAGATAAGGGTCGCCCACATGATGTCGGGCAGCTGCGGCGAGCTCAGCGCATTCGATATCGTGCCGAGCGTATAGACCGGATTATCGCCGATCAGCGTCGCATTGGTGAACGACAGGCGGAAAACGTCGATCACAGGGTAGAGATAGAAGATGCCGATGACGATGATCACAGGCATGATCCAGGGCAATGGTGCCCCGGCAAAACGGCGCATGAACGATCTGCTGTGAGGCGGGCTGGCAGCCTCGATGGCAATGGGGCTCATTGGGCTTCTCTGTCCGGGTTTGACATGACCGGCGACGCCCGTCGTGGGCGCCGCCGCGATCTCAATCGTTAGAGACGCTTGTAAGCCTCCATCGTCGCGTTGAACGCGGCGTCCAGAGCCTCTTCCGGCTTCTTGGTGCCTGAGAGAACGTCACCCATCATGATCTGGATCTGGTTGGAGATTTCCGGATAGATCGGGGCGCCCGGGCGGGCCTGACCATTAACGAGAGCCCCGGCAAAGGTCTTGTTGGCTTCGGTCGCGAAGACATCGTACTTGTCGAAGAGCGACTTGCGCGTCGGCAGCTGCTGCTGCAAGGCGTTGGCCGGTCCCATATAGACCTCGCGGGCAAGGTTGGCGCACATCTCCACCTTGTCCTTGTCTTTGCTGAACGAGGCGATCGTCCATCCGCCGGTGCCTGTGGAGCGCTGGTCGGCGGTCGGGCCGGGGATCGGCGAGAAGGTCCAGTTCTTGAACTCGTCCTCGTCGAGCGTGACCTTCAGCTGGGCATATTGCCAGTTGCCGCCGATGAAGAGTGCCGTGGTTCCGGCTGCCGCGGCGGCGTTGAGGTCGTCATAGTTGCCGATGGTGGTCACGCGTTTGGGTGCTGCACCGGAATCAACGAGGTCCTTGTAGTAGGTCAGGGCTTTTAAGAATTTCTCCTTGTTTTCGCCCTCACCGAAGATCGGCTTGCCGGAATCGTCGACGAGCTTACCGCCGAGCGCCCAATAGTTGGCCAGCCAGTCGAAAGTGGACCCTTCGTAACGGCCGGCGTTGAAGAGGATACCTTCCATGCCCTGCTCGACGGAGGAAAGCCCGGCCTTCTTCAGGTCATCCCAGGTCTGCGGCGCATCGGCAACGATGGACTTGTTGCGGTAGAGCACGCGAAGGTCCGTATCCCACCACCATGCACGGATCGTCTGATCCTTGTCGGTAATGCCACTGCGAATGAAGGGGAACAGGTCGGCGACCTCTTCCTTCGAGAAGTAAGGCGTGAAGTCGGCGAGCACATGGTTGACCATAAACTGCGAGAGCACGAAGGAGTCGACCGCGGCGCAATCCGGAGCGTTACCGGCCTTAGCCTGTTCCAGCATCTTGGCCTGTTCGGTACCGATGTCGGCCGACATGAACTGCATCTGCAGTTTCCAGTCGGGATGCTTCTTGATGAAATCGACGAAGAGTTTCTGATAGCCTTCGGCAATTGCCGGGTCGGCGTTGTTGGGGCTGTCGTTCGTGAGCCGGACGACAAGGGTTTTTGGCGCATCGGCAGCGCCGATCCTGTCCTTTGTCGCAAGCTCCTGGGCAAATGCGGTAGGCACTGAAAATAACATTGTGCTCAGCGCTAATGCGCTGATGAACGCTCTCTTCATGATGGGTCTCCTCCCCATTTTAAACGGATACAGCCTGGTGGTCAGTTGACCTCTCCTCATTTCCATGCTGCATTAATTAGATTAAGTTACTTTGATTTGATGTCAAGCCGCAGCTTGGGAGGATTGAGATGCCGGCGACATTCAACACAAGTTAGCGGACCGCAGCCGCATTTCCCGATCACAAAAATCGAGCCATTTCGGGTATTCGCGATGGCACGGTGAGGTTTTGCCTCGGCTACGTGAAGGTGGCCGAACCTGACATCTATGGAGGATCAGATGCGCTTACTCATTCTCGGCACTGGCGGAATGGCCAATCAGCATGCCGCAAATTTCAAGGCGATCGAAGGCGTGAGCGTCGTGGGCGGGGTCGATGTCGTACCCGAGCGACTGGCGGCCTTTTGTTCTGAACATGGCATCCCCAATCACTTCAGCACACTCGAGGAAGCCCTTGCCTGGGGCGAGTTCGATGCCGTTGCCAATGTTACGCCCGACCGCATCCACCATCCGACGACGCTTCAGGCGATTGCTGCGGGCAAACATGTCTTCTGCGAAAAGCCGCTTGCGACCGATGCCATCAAGGCGATGGAAATGACGGATGCCATCGAGAAAGCCGGCAAGGTCGGCATGGTCAACTTCACCTATCGCAATTCGCCCGCCCTGCAGAAGGGCCGGCAGATGGTGCTTGCCGGTGAAATCGGCGAGATCAGGCATGTCGAGGCGTCGCATCTGCAGAGCTGGCTTGTGGGGCGTCATTGGGGCGACTGGAAGAGCGAGAGCAAATGGCTCTGGCGCCTCAGCAAGAAACATGGGTCGAACGGCGCGCTCGGCGATATCGGCATCCATATCGTCGATTTTGCGTCCTATGGTTCGGGGCTCGATGTCGCCCATGTCTTCGCGCGGTTGAAGACTTTCAACAAGGCGCCGGGCGACAAGATCGGCGAATATGATCTCGATGCGAATGACAGCTTCACAATGAATGTCGACTTCACGACGGGTGCGATCGGCACAATCCAGGCGACGCGAACCGCGGCCGGCCAGATGGATCAGCTGCGTCTCAGGGTCTATGGCGAGACCGGTTCGATCGAGATGATCTACGACACCGGAAAGTCGACGCTTCGCGCCTGCCTCGGCGAAGATGTTCACACCGCAACATGGCGCGACATCCCCTTCGATCCGGTGGAAACGAATTATCAGCGCTTCGTGCAGGCCGTCAGGGCAGGCAGAACGCAGGAACCCTCGTTCCGCAGGGCGGCGAATATCCAGAAAGTGCTCGACAAGGCGCTTGCCTCGGATGTCAGCCACACGGACGAGGCGCTTGCCTGATTCGATACTAGGACGTCAGGCGGAAACCGGTGGCAGCAGGGTGTTAAGGAAGGGCAGCAGTGCCGCCCCCAGCGCCACGCCGCCGCCGCTGAAGCTTGCCGGCTTCATCGGCGAAATCCACGGTGTCAGGAAGGGTCGCTTGGATGTGTCGCGGCGCTCGACGGAGAGCTGGTGGATCAGTGCTTCGATGACGCTTCGCGGCAGCTCGCCGCCGATCATGATGACACCAGGCGCGATAAAGCCGGCCATGGCGATGATCGGGTCGAGCAGGTGGCTTGCAGCATCGCGGATCCACTGTGTCAACTGAGGGGAGGACGGCTCTTCGCCCGAAATGAGGCGCTTGAACTCGTCATCGCTGACCAGTGCGCGCAGCGCGCCGAAACCGACCACCGTGTTCAGCCGGACATTGTCTGGGCCGGTGAGCATCTCACCGATGCTGCCTGCGCGTCCGTGGACGCCCGAATAAGGAATGCCGCGAACGAGGAAGCCGGCCTGGACATCTTCGTCGATGATGATCATCGCCAGTCCGCCTTCGGGGGTAGGCGCGCCGATGGTACGTTCGGCCAGCAGGCTTGCGGTGCACTCGTTCTCCACGTGACTGACGGGAAGCGTAGAGGCTGCGTCGAGCTCATCGCTTTCCTGCGCGGTCCAGTCGTTTGACCCGATCCCCAGGCCGATGATCGGCATGCCGGCATGCCGGCCGATCATCTTCTGGGTGGCTGAAAGAATTGACGGGACGCGCGCTGCCGCGTCGAGTGGAAAGTAGTCCCGATCGTGGACCTGGCCGCTGAGGTCGATAAGGACGGCTTCGCCTCGGCTCTGGCGAAGCCTGATGCCGATCGAGAATGCCCCATCAGGGCGCAAGGCAAATTCGCTGGCGGTCGCGCTGTTGCCGGCGCCGTTGCGGCGGTGCGACGTCACCAACCCTCCCTCGCTGAGGCGGCGCAGAATATTGGTGATGCCCGGCCCGGTAAGCCCGGAATGCTGGCCGAGTTCCATGCGGGTCAATGGACCGTGCCGGCGGATAGCCTCCAGAATGACGCGGATATTTCTGTCGGCGATTTCTCCCGATCGCAGACCGATTGTTTTACCCCGCGTAACGGCCGTTTCCTCTGTCTGACGTCGCCGCGGCCCGGATCGAAGATACCGCATAACCGTCTTCCCTAAGCACCTCGATGCTTGTGTATCACAGGTAAAACTCTCGCAACCTATTTCTTGTGCGCTTGACTGCAAAACAAAGTTACTTAATCTAAGGGATGCCACGCGCCTCGGTTGGAGGAGACGGGACACCGTGGCTGCGGCCTATTTGCGCGACCAGGTTTTCTCCCCACCCGTCACTTGCTTATTTTCCAATAGGACCCGCCATGTCTCTCACCATTGCCCAACGCCTCGATCGCCTGAAGGTTCGCACAGCCGAGCTCGCTCACTGGCGCGACAGGCAAAGCATCGTGATCGACGGCTGGACCTTCGACGGCGAGCCGATCGCCCATGATCAGGACTGGCCGCACCGCAAGGGGACGGTGCATTTCGCGGCATCGGCCACAGTGCCGCGCGACTGGCCAATCGAAAAGGTTCGCCTGCAGCTCGATCTCGGCGGCGAGAGCCTGATCACGCTGCACTATTCCGGCGGCCAGGCAGAGACATTCGGGCTCGACCCCTATCATCAGGAGTTTCCGATCAAAGCCAGGGAATTCTCGATTACCACTGACAGCGTTGCCCGCTTTCCCTTCGGTGAGCCGAACCGGGCACCGAAGCTCAACAAGGCGCGGCTGATCTGGCTGGACGAACCGGTCCACAGGTTGCACCTCCTGTTGCGGCAGATCGGCGAGGCAGCCGACGTGCTCGAAAGCCATGAGGTCGTGCCGCACCTGATCGAGGCGGCCGAACAGTCGCTGCGCAGCCTCGACTGGCCTTCGGACACGTCAGCCTATATTTCACGCACAGCCGGTGCGGTGATGCAGCAGAAGATCTGGGAACTGCCGGAGCTTGAGGCAAACCCGGCCGGCCTTAATGAAGCGCAGAGCGCTTCGGCCGGTGCCGCCTATGATCAGCTGATCGCGCGATTGAAAGAGCTTCAGAAGCGTTTTCCGCCGAACGGTGAACTGCTGCTGACCGGCCATGCCCATATCGACCTCGCATGGCTTTGGCCCTACGACGAGACGCGTCGGAAGATGCGTCGCACCTTCAACACCGCGCTCTCGCTGATGGAACGGTCGGACGACTTCCGGTTCAATCAATCGACCGCCCATTATTTTGCGCAGATGGAAGAGGATGATCCCGACCTTCTCGAACGGATCAAGAAGAAGGTCGCCGAGGGCAAGTGGGAAACCGTCGGCGGCATGTGGGTCGAACCCGACACCAACATGCCAACGGGTGAGAGCCTTGCGCGGCAGGTACTGTACGGACAGCGCTATTTCGAGAAACACTTCGGCCTGCGCCACACGGTCTGCTGGCTGCCGGACTGCTTCGGCTTTTCCGGGGCCTTGCCGCAGGTCCTCCAGCTTGGGGGGATCGACAGTTTCTTCACGATCAAGGTGAACTGGAGCGAGACCAATCATATCCCATCCGACTTGTTCTGGTGGAAGGGGCTCGATGGAAGCAAGGTTCTGACCCATACTTTCGACAACCCGATGCATGGCTACAACGGTTTCGTGCAGCCGGATTGCTTCGTGCCGACCTGGAAGAATTTCCGCGGCAAGACGCAGCATGACACATCGCTGCTCGCTGTCGGCTACGGTGATGGCGGTGGTGGCGTGACACCCGAAATGGTCGAACGCGAAGTGCAACTGCGCGACTTCCCGGCAATCCCCAGGGCACGTTGGGGCACGGTGAAGGGCTTTTACGAAGAGGCCCACCGCACTGCGGCGCAAAAAGAGCTTCCCGTCTGGGACGGGGAAATCTACCTCGAACTGCACCGCGCGACGCTGACGTCGCAAAGCGGCGTCAAGCGCAAGCACCGGCAGGCCGAGCGGTCGCTGATTACGGCCGAGACGATCGCTTCGCTCGCGCATCTCTTGGGTGCCGGCAAACCACAAAGCCTGGAAGCGGATTGGCGCGTCGTCCTGAAGAACGAATTCCACGACATCCTGCCGGGCTCAAGCATCCGCGAAGTCTATATCGACGCCGAGCGGGAGCTCGACGGCGTCATCGACAATGCCGAGGCGGAGAAGGCCAAGTCTCTGAAGACGCTATCAGCTCATCTTCCGGCAGGTGGGGTGACGGATGCGTTGATTGCCGTCAACCCGTCGCTTGCGCCGCGGCCGCTGACCGCCAAGCTTTCCGATGGGACGGTCCTGTCATCTGCCGAAATCGTCGCGCCTCTTTCCGTTGCGGTCTTTGATCGCAAGACCCTCAAGCCCGCCGGCGTGCTGAAAGCCGATACGCGCAGCCTCGAAAACGAGCATCTGTCTGTTGTCATCGGCAAGGATGGCGCCGTTTCAAGCCTCGTTCACAAGGCAACGGCCAGGGAGGCGATCGAAGGAGCTGCAAATCAGCTCTGGGTCTATCCGGCCGACAAACCTCGCAATTGGGACGCCTGGGACGTCGATGCCGACTATGCCGAAAAGGCTGTCCGCCTCGACAGGCCCGAGAGCATCACACTTGCCGAACAGGGGCCACATCGTGCCGCGATCCGCGTCGTTTACCGATACCGAAACTCGACGGTCACCCAGCTTTACGTGCTGACGGCCAATGCCCGCAGGCTCGATATCGAGACGACCATCGACTGGCATGACCGGCGTACTCTGCTCAGAACGCTGAACCCGGTCGCCGTGCGTTCACGCACAGCCACCTTCGAATGCGCCTTCGGTATCGTCGAGCGGCAAACGCATACGAACACGTCCTGGGAGCAGGCAATGTTTGAAGCTGCCGCACATCGTTTTGTCGATCTCAGCGAACCGGGTTTCGGCGTCGCTCTGCTTAACAATGCCAAATACGGGCACAGTGCGCGCGGCAATGTCATCGGGATGAGCCTCGTGCGCTCGCCGATCTATCCCGATCCACTCGCCGATGAAGGCGAGCAGAACTTCACCTACGCGCTGATGCCGCATGAGGGCGCCTGGCATGAAGGCGATGTCCTCCAGGAAGCGATCGATCTCAATCAGCCGCTCGTCACCACCGAGGCCAGTGGCCTCTCGGCAGGCACGCTGTCGCCTCTCGGCGTCGAAGGCATACCAGTCGCCTTTTCGGGACTGAAGCCGGCGGAGGAGGGAGAAGGCCTTATCCTGCGGCTTTACGAACCGGCGGGCCGGCGCGGCCGTCTTTCGCTCGCCTTGCCCTCGGGCTGGCAGGCTTCGGGACCTCTGAACATCCTCGAAGAGCCGATCGAGCGTGCAGGGCCTGGCGACATCATGCCGTTTGAAATTCGGACCTGGAGGCTGCAGCGAAGCTAATCGCGTCAGTATCTGGAAAGGTGTCGCTACGCGTCCCGACCCCATTGTCGATCGCTCCCGGGAAAAGTTTCAACATGTCGCAGTGGCCCGGCTCGCGCCGGGCCCTATCTTCCGGCTGGTCTTTCACCAGCTCTCGAGGAAACGATCATGACGGAATCCGTGAAGTCCGTACCTGCGCCCCGCGATCAGCACCTGCGCGACATGGCCAATTGCATTCGCTTCCTCTCGATGGACGCCGTCGAGAAGGCCAAGAGCGGACACCCTGGCATGCCGATGGGCATGGCCGACATTGCTGTCGTGCTCTTTTCCGACTTCCTGAAATTCGATGCCGAAGACCCCTACTGGTTCGATCGGGACCGTTTCCTGATCTCCAACGGGCACGGCTCGATGCTGCTCTACAGCCTGCTCTATCTGACCGGCTACCGGGATATGACGATCGACCAGATCGAAAACTTTCGTCAGGTCGACAGTAAGACGGCCGGTCATCCCGAATATCGCCATGCCACGGGCATCGAGACGACCACGGGTCCGCTCGGACAAGGCATTGCCAATTCGGTTGGTTTCGCACTTGCCGAGCGCATCATGAACGCCAGGTTTGGTGACGATCTTTCAAACCACTACACCTATGTCTTCCTCGGCGACGGATGCCTGATGGAAGGCATCAGCCAGGAGGCCATATCGCTTGCGGGCCACTTGAAGCTCGGCAAGCTGATCGCGTTCTGGGACAACAATTCGATATCGATCGACGGAGCCACAAGTCTGGCGGAATCCGACGATCAGCCGGCGCGGTTCCGCGCATCGAACTGGCATGTGCAGGAGATCGATGGACACGATACTGACGCCATCCGAAACGCGATCGTCGAAGCCCAACGGATCACCGATCGCCCGTCGCTGATTGCCTGCAAAACCATCATCGGCTTCGGCTTTCCGACCCGCGCCGGCACGCAGAAAGCCCACAGTGATGCTCCAGGTGAAGAGGAGATCGCTGGCGCCCGCAAACTTCTCGACTGGAACGCACCACCCTTCGAGATCCCGTCCGACCTTTTGGATGACTGGAGAAAGATCGGCGCCAAGGGACGCAACACCCGGATGGCCTGGGCGGTTCGGGTCCAGACGGCGAAGGCGGATATCCGGGGGGAATTTGAACGCCGCATGAAAGGTGAGCTGCCCTCGGACTGGACCGGAGCAATAGAGGCGGCAAAGCTTGAGCTTCTGTCCGCTGAAAAGGACCTGGCAACAAGGCAGGCGAGCGGGATTGTTCTCAACCACCTTGCTGAGACCATCCCCGAGCTCATCGGCGGATCGGCGGACCTGACACCGTCGAACAACACGAAGGCCAAATCCATGATCGAGATTGCGCCCGGTCGGTATAATGGATCCTATGTCCATTACGGCGTGCGCGAACATGGGATGGCGGCTGCCATCAACGGCATTGCCCTTCATGGCGGGTTGATCCCTTATGGCGGCACCTTCCTGACCTTTTCCGATTACGCCCGGCCGTCAATCCGGCTGGCGGCGATGATGGCGGTGCGTTCGATCTTCGTGATGACCCATGATTCGATCGGTCTCGGCGAGGATGGTCCAACCCACCAGCCTGTCGAACATCTGACGGCCCTGCGCGCCATTCCAGGTCTTGCCGTGTTCCGTCCGGGCGACCCGATCGAGACGGCCGAATGCTGGCAGGCAATCCTTGATGCTCCGCGGCAAGCAGCCTTGATCGCACTGTCCCGCCAGCCCATGCCTCTTCTGAGAAAGGAGCCTGGCTCTCTCAACCTGTCGGCAAGGGGCGGATACGTTCTGCTTGAGGCTGAGGGTGGCGCTCGCGAGCTGACGATCATGTCGACCGGATCGGAATTGCACCTCGCCGTTGAGGCAAGGGCGAAGCTCCAGGCGGAAGGCATTCCAACCGCGGTCGTCTCCATGCCGTGCCGCCTGCTGTTTGAGGCACAGGCACCGGACTATAAGCGTGAGGTTCTCGGAGACGGAACTGCGCGTGTCGCGGTGGAAGCTGCCGTCCAGGATAGCTGGGACCGATATCTCGGGCTCGACGGCCGGTTCGTCGGCATGCACAGCTTCGGCGCGTCGGGCAAGATCGACGATGTCTACAAGAAGTTCGACATCACCACGGACGCCGTTGTGAAAGCCGCGCAAGGGGCACTGGGTTTCCGTCGTCGATGAGTGATCGGCAATCGCGGACGGCTTGCGGTCTCTAACTGCTCATGGGTGCAGCCGAAGCTCCTGTGGCTGCCCTTGGCCACGCCCTCATGTGACGCGAATTCCGGCTCTAGCCGGCGCGGCGCGTGGGTTGGTAGCCCCTGCTGCCGTCGAGAAGCGTGCGTGTATAGGAATGTTCGACATTTCCGCTGAGCAAAGCCTCTCTTGAAGCGATCTCCACGAACATCCCGCCCTGCATGACGGCGACGCGATTGCATAGATGAGCAATCACAGCCATATCGTGGCTGACGAGAATGTAGGTCAGTTTTTCCCTTTCGCGCAGGTCCTTCAGCAGATTGAGGATCTCGGCCTGGATGGACACGTCGAGTGCGGATGTCGGCTCGTCGAGGAGAAGCACACGCGGCTTCAGTATCAGGGCACGTGCGATTGCGACACGCTGGCGCTGACCGCCCGAGAGCTGATGCGGAAAACGATGATAGAAGGATGGGGGCAGGCCGACGTCACGCAACACCTGTTCTACGCGCTCCCTGTGCCGGTCGACGCCATGGATTTCAAGGGGTTCGAGGAGCGTGCGGCCGATCGTGTGACGCGGGTGAAGCGAGCCGAATGGGTCCTGGAAGACCATCTGCTGCTTGGCGAGCTGCGATTTTGAGCGATTGGCGGTGATTGCCTCTCCGTCGATCGCAATCGAGCCATCCCATGCTTTGATCCTGCCGGCCAACGCGCCGAGAACAGTGGATTTGCCGCATCCGCTTTCCCCGACGAGGCCGAACGTCTCGCCCGGAGCAACGTCGAAGGAAACATCCTTGACGACCTGTTTGGCGGAGTGGCCGCTGCCGAAGGAAACGGCAAGATTTTTGACTGACATCATCATGCTCATGCCTCCGCCCAGCTCGGGTCTCGCCTTAGGACCTCAAGGCGGTCTCGAGGGTGGTCGAGGCTCGGCAACGCCTGCAAGAGACCCCGTGTGTAAGGATGGGTTGCCTCTTCGAGCTTTGCGGCTTCAAGCTCTTCGACGATACGCCCGGCATACATGATGATCACTCGATCGCAGAAGCTCTTCACCAGGTTGAGATCGTGCGAAATGAAGATCAGCCCGATGTTGCGCTCGGTGATCAGGTCGTCGAGGATCGACAGGACCTGCTGGCGCACGGTTACGTCGAGAGCCGAGGTCGGCTCGTCGGCGATGATCAGCGATGGGGAGGAAATCAGCATCATCGAGATCATGATGCGCTGTCCCATGCCGCCCGAGACTTCATGCGGATAAAGGTTGAAGACGCGCTCCGGATCGCGAATGTTGACCCGTTCCAGCATGGCGAGTGTGCGTTTGCGCGCCTCGCGGCGGCTGACGCGTTCATGCAGGATGACGGTTTCGGCGATCTGCTCGCCGACCGTCATGACCGGGTTAAGCGAATATTTCGGGTCCTGCAGGATCATCGAAATGCGCCGCCCTCGGATCGAGCGCATATCGGCCTCGCTTGCTCGCACGAGATCGACATTCTCGAAGCGCATTTCGTCGGCAACCACTTTGGCGGTCGCCGGCTGCAGCCGCATAATGGCGCGTCCGGTCGTGCTCTTTCCGGAGCCGGATTCGCCGATGATGCCGACTTTCTCACGCCCGACGGTGAACGAGACGTTCTTCACGGCCGTGACGACGCCCGACAGGGTCGGGAACTGGACCGACATGTTTTTGACCGAAAGGATCGGCTGGGATTGATCAGGCATTTCGGGGATCCATGATGTCGCGCAGGCCGTCGCCCAGCAGATTGAAGGCAAGGCTGACCACGAGGATTGCGATGCCCGGAACAGTCGTCAGCCACCAGGCGTCGAGCAGATATTGCCGGCCCGACGCTGCCATTGCACCCCATTCGGGCATCGGCGGCTGGGCGCCGAGACCGAGGAAACCGAGGCCGGCCGCCGTCAGGATGACGCTCGACATGTTGAGCGTCAGTCGGATGATGATCGAGGGAGCACAGAGCGGCACGATGTGATGGAGCAGGATGCGGCCCATGCCGGCGCCCTGCAGCTCGGCGGCGACCACGAAGTCGGCGGCGCGGAACGTCAATGTTTCGGCGCGCGCCAGGCGGGCAATCGGCGGCCAGACGGTCAGCGCAATGGCGATGACGGCATTCTCAATCCCAGGTCCGAGCGCCGCAGAAAAGGCGAGTGCGAGAACGAGGCTCGGGAAGGACAGGAAGATATCGGTGATGCGCATCAACACGACATCGACCCAGCCGCCGAGATAGCCGGCAGTGGCACCGATCACAAAGCCGATCGGCGCCACGATGACCGTCACCAGGATGCTGATATAGAGCGTTGTCCGTGCGCCATAGACGAGACGCGAATAGACGTCGCGGCCGAACTCATCGGTTCCGAACCAGTTCGCGGCAGATGGCGGCTTCAGCGCCATCGTCAGATCCTGGGCAATGGGGTCGTAGTTGGCGAGCATCGGCGCGAAGGCGGCGACCAGCACCAGCGCAAGCACAACCAAAAAACCCGCAAAAGCCAGCGGATTTGCAAGCAGGCTCAGCCACAGGACATAGGCCTTGTGGAAGCGTGCCTGCCGGGTCGAGGAAAATTCCTCGTTGATCAGCCAATTGTGGAGATCGTTGAAATAGCGTGTCGCCATGATGTCACCGGGTACGCGGATCGAGGAAGCGGTAGGCGATATCGGACAGCAGGTTGATGACGATCGAAATGATGCCGATCAGGAGCACGCTGCCAAGGATCGCGTTCATGTCCGCGAAGAAGAGAGCCGAGGTCAGATATTGCCCGAGGCCGGGCCAGGCAAAGACCGTCTCGATGAGAACCGTGCCGTCAAGCAGGCCGCAATAGGCGAGTGCCACGATGGTCAGAAGCTGCACCCGGATATTGCGGAAGGCGTGTCGCCAGACGATGGCGCGCTGGCCGAGGCCCTTGGCTTTCGCCGTCAGCACATATTCCTGCCGAAGCTGTTCCAGCATGAAGCTGCGGCTCATGCGGCTGAGATAGGCCATGGCCGCATAACCGAGGATCAGGGCAGGGGCTGTGACATGCAGCAAGGCATCGCGGAAAACCTCCCATTCGCGGGCAATGATCGCATCGACGAGAATGGAGTTGGTCGGTCCTTCGACCAGCCCTTCATTATAGACGTCCAGTCGGCCGCTGCCGGGGATGAGCCCGAACTTGGCGTAAAAGACCAGGATGACGATGGTGCCGAGCCAGAAAATCGGCGTTGAATGCCCGAGCAGCCCGACGACACGCGCGAGATGATCGACCCATGTTCCCTTGCGAACAGCGGAGATGATACCGAGCGGAATGCCGAGGCCGGCGCCGATGATCGTTGCGAGCGTCGCAAGCTCCAGTGTCGCCGGGAAAACCCGGGCAAGATCACTTGCCACGGGGTTCTTGGTCACATGTGACTGGCCGAAGTTCAGGTGAGCGACATTGCCGAGATAGGTCGCGAACTGGACATAGAGCGGCTGGTCCAGCCCCATCTCCTTGTAGACCCGCTCATAGGTCGCCTGGTCGGCCTGGTCCCCGATCACGGCAATGACCGGATCAGCCGGGACCATGCGGCCGACGACGAAGGTGATGATCAGCAGGCCGAGCAGCGTCGTCAGGATAACGCTGAAGGATGTCGCCACCTTTCGCACTGCGTCGAGCACGGCTGCTCCGCCGCCCGATGCGGCCTCGGATGTTTGTGAAATGCTCACGTCATTCTCCCTTGGAGGAGGTCACTCGCCCTTGGAAACGGTGTCCCAGCGCGTCAGCCATGTCGAATGGCCGATATAGCCTTTGACTTCCTTGCGAACCGCCTTCGCGTCGGTGCGCAGGAAGGAGGTGATCAGCGGCGGAGACGATTCGAGATAGGCCTTGTTGATCTTCGCATAGAGATCGACCCGCTTCTGCTGATCCGTCTCGTGGGCGGCCGCAGTCACCATATCCTGAATATCCTTCGGCACATCCCAGGCGGTGCGCCAGGCATTCAGGCCCGTCAGCTTGGCGTCGTCGGAATTATTGGCATTGGTTGCATAGGACTGGAGAACCGCGTGAGGATCCGGCAGGCGTTCACCCGATCGCGCCGAAAAGATCTCGAATTCGCGCGTGCGGAACTTGCCGATATGATCGCCGCCCTGAAGATCGAGTTTGATGCCGGCCTTGGCGGCATTCGCCTGCAGGGACTGCGCAACCTCATATTCCGGGGTGACCGGCGTTGCGTAATAGACCTTCGAGAAACCATTCGGATAGCCGGCTTCGGCGAGCAGCTGCTTGGCCTTTTCGATGTCGAGCTTGTAGGGATTGACCTCGCTTGCACCCGGCAGGCCGGCCGGAATGATGGTCTGCTGCTTGATGCCGTAATATTTCATGACGGTGTTGGCGAGGCCGTCATAGTCGATCAGATATCGGAAGGCTTCGCGGACCTTGGGATTGGAAAGAACCTCGTCCTTCTGGTTCAGGGCGAGGTAATAGAAACCGAAACCCGGCGTCTTCTGGATGTCGGCCTTGCCGCCGGACTCGACGGCCGCAAGATCCGTGGAGGACAGACGGGTCGCGACATCGACGTCACCCGCCTCAAGCTGCAGGCGCTGGCCGGAGGATTCCGGCATATGGCGGAGAACGACACGCCGCATCTTGGGGGCGCCCTGCCAGTAATCCTTGTTGGCATCGGCGATCAGCAGGTCATTGACGCGCCAGGTGCGCAGTGCATAAGGCCCCGAGCCGGCGTCGTTGGCCTGCAGGAACTCGCGCCCCATATCGCCGTCCTTTTCATGCTCGGCCAGGAACTTGCTGTCCAGGATCGAGGTCGAGAAGCTCGCCAGCGAATAGAGGATCAGGTTGGGGTTCCAGAGGCTGGGCGTCTGGAGGACTACGGTGGTGTCGTCGCTCGCCTTGATCAGATCGTCGACATTCTTGTCCGTAAAGCCCCATTGGCGAAGGTCGACGGATGGCGCGAGCCCTAACTTGACGAGACGCCGCAGCGACCACTCGACGTCCTTTGCCGTCAGCGGATTGCCGGAATGGAACTTGATGCCGGAGCGGATCTTGAATGTGAAGGTCTTGCCGTCCGGCGAGACGCTCCAGCGTTCGGCGACGCCCGGAGCCGGCTTGGTAATATCGTCGGCCGGCAACACGATCAGCCGCTCATAAAGGTTCGCGACAATTTCAGCCGCTTCCAATTGATTGATTTCGTTTGGATCGAGGCCGCGCATCGACGACATGTTCGTCGCGATGACCAGCTGGTCCTTCGGCGTGGCTGCGGCCGCAGCCAGTGGCATCATCAGGCTCACGGCAGCAAGCGCCGACGAGATCAATAGCCCGCGTCTTTGGATCTTCAATTTCTTCCTCCCAAGCATCTCTGCAAACACATCAGAGCGAATTTTGATATCGACATCGATCTGAAATCTGGTATATCAGATCTCACAAAACGATTTTGTCGTCAACGGGAGAATTTTCGGCTTATGGAAAATAAGATGGAGGGTGGGGCGGGCGACGACCGCATCGAAAAGATCGATCCGCGATTCCTGACGACCCTTCGTGATCATGTTCATAAGACGCTGCGGGCGGCGATCCTGTCCGGTCGCTTTCGCGCCGACGAGCGCGTCAACGAGCGCCAGCTCGCCGAGCAGCTTGGTGTTTCCACCACTCCGATCAAGGAGG
The DNA here is from genome assembly GCF_056398305.1 of Rhizobium sp. 01T444. Lineage (NCBI taxonomy): Bacteria > Pseudomonadati > Pseudomonadota > Alphaproteobacteria > Hyphomicrobiales > Rhizobiaceae > Rhizobium > Rhizobium sp. 01T444. The sequence continues at coordinate 2,672 of NZ_JBFTPD010000040.1, read as the reverse complement.
CGCTCCGGCAGCTCGAGACCGAAGGACTGGTTGAAACCCTGCCGCGCCGTGGGGTGCTGATCCGGTTCAACGCCGGATGGGCGGAGGAAATGATCCTGGCTCGCGCTGCTCTGGAATCGATGATCGCGCATCTCGCCGCCAAGCGGATCACCAACGAAGAAGCTAGAAAGCTCAGCGATACGGTCGCATTGATGAAGGCGGCCACGGCCGATGGCGGTGCAGACGATCTCATTGCCCTGAACGAGACCTTTCACGAGCAGATCCACATCGCCTCGCGCTGCCAGTATCTCTCGCGCATGATCGAGCGCCAGCAATTCTATGACGCGAGCATTCGCCGCGTCATTCATTCCGACAACAAGGAGCGCGACAAGGCTCTCGCCGAGCATACCGCCATCGCTGCCGCCATCGTCTCGAACGACAGCGACAAGGCCGAGCGGGTAATGCGCGATCACGTCGTCCGCTCCGGCGAAACCTATCTCAACATCGTATTCAGGAAGAAAGAGGACATTTGACGTGACCGTGGGAATGGACAAGATTCGCAAGGCCCTGACGGGCATTTCCGGCGTTCCGGTGACCCCCTACAAGGCTGATGGCAGCCTCGATCTCGCCAAGCTTTCCGCATTGATCGCGCGCCTCGCCAGCGCCCGGGTCCACAATCTGATGGCGGCCGGCAATACGGGCGAATTCTTCACCCTGACGATGGACGAGGTAAAAGCGGTCCATGCCGCCACGATCAAGGCTGCGGATGGCAAGGCTCTTATCAGTGCCGCCGTCGGGCGTTCGCTGGCGGAAGCCAAGGCGCTCGCCCGTCACGCGATTGCCGAAGGCACTGACGCGATCATGGGTCACCATCCGATGGATCCCTTTGCCGGGCCGAGCTACCAGGCGAAATATTTCCTCGAACTTGCCGAAGCGTCCACTGTCCCTGTCATTGCTTATGTCCGCAGCGACACGTTCTCGGCCGCCGATTTCCGCAAGCTTGCTCTGCATCCCAATATCGCCGGCATCAAGTTTGCATCCGGAAATCTGATGCTGCTTGCCGAGGTCATCCGCTCGACGAAGGATGCGCCGGCGATCTGGGTCTGCGGGCTTGCCGAGGGCTGGGCGCCTGCCTTCTATGCCATGGGTGCTCGCGGCTTTACCTCGGGGCTCGTCAACGTTTTCCCCGAGCGCTCGCATGCCATCCATCAGGCGCTGGAAGCCGGCGACTACGCGGCTGCCCGTGCTCTTATCGATGACATCGCCGGTTTCGAAGCGCTGCGCACCAAATATCTGAACGGCGCCAATGTCACGGTCGTCAAGGAGGCGCTCGGCATGCTCGGGACCGATGTCGGCCCTGTTCGCCTTCCCGGCGTTGAAAGTCTGACGGACGCGGAACGCGCGGAACTGCGCGCAATCGTCGACAATGTAAGCGGCAAGAACCGCGCCGCCTGAGGAAGAATCGCATGCATATCACCGGCTTCAAGACCTACATGCAGCGCGTCGACGACCGGCCGCGGCTGCTCCTGAAAATCGAGACGAGCGAAGGCATTTCCGGTTGGGGCGAGTGCTACAATCACGGCCCCGACTGGGCGCTGCCGCCGCTCTTCGACTACCTCTTCCATCAGATCGAAGGGGAGGACCCCCGCCGAGTGGAATTCCTTGTGCTGAAACTCAATCAGCAGTGCCGTTTTCCGCCGGGCGCGCTGGGGCTTGCAGCGATTTCGGCGATCGATCACGCGCTCTGGGACATCGCTGGCAAGGCCGCCGGCCTGCCGGTTTACATGCTGCTTGGCGGCAACGTTCGGGATCGGGTGCGCGTCTATTGCGGTGTCTATACCGCGCCGGACCCGCAGACGGCGCAGGACCAGACCCTCGAGCTGAACGAAAAATACGGCTACACGGCTTTCAAGCTCAGCCCCTTCCGCCGCGACCTGCATGCCGGTCGCTGGGGCGAACTTGTAAAGGAAACCGGTGACTGGTTCGCCAAGATACGCGAGATTACGCCATCGCATTTCGAATTCGCATTTGACGCTCATGCGAAGATCTTCGAGCCCTATCAGGCGGTGCAGCTCGCCGCGGCGATTGCCCCAAATGATCCGCTTTTCTACGAGGAGCCGATCCGGCCGGAGCACATTCCGGCATGGGCCGAGCTGAAGTCGAAAGTCTCCGTCCCGTTGGCGACGGGAGAATCTCTCTACAATCGCTTCGAATTCCTCTCCCTGTTGTCGGCCCGTGGCGCTGACATAATCCAGCCCGACATATGCGTTGTTGGCGGCGTAACGGAAATGCGCAGGATCGCAACAATCGCTGAGGCTCACTATGTAACCGTCGCGCCGCATAACCCGATGGGGCCGCTCGCGACCGCGGTCAATATCCACTTCTGCGCCGCACAGCCGAACTTCAAGGTCCTTGAGTTCAAGCCCCATGTCCACGCGCCATGGGCGGCCGATCCGTATATGCCGGTCGATGGCCATATGGAATTACGGCCCGACCGTCCGGGTTGGGGTTTGGAAATCGATGAAAAGGCATTGCAGACGGAAGACTACATTCATTGGGAGCGGAAAATCACCCGCAAGCCGGATGGATCGACGGCTTATCCCTGATTGGTTCCGTTGAAATGACAAGCTTGCTTTAACGCTAGGGAAGCGCGCGCTACAGATCGTGATCGCGCTTTCCGCACTTCCCAGCGC
>NZ_JBFTPD010000039.1:0-58167 GCF_056398305.1 Rhizobium sp. 01T444 | reverse complement strand
CTCGTCGAGCACGAAGACCGTCTTGTCGTCGAGCCGGTCTCGGCCCCGGCTCCAGCGCTGTTCCCAGGACGACAGGGTGCGAGAGACGATGCCCGCTTCCTTCTCCAGTCCTTCCGCCGCCTTGCCGGCAAGTGCTGCGCCGATGACACGGTAACCTTGCGCCTCCCAGGCCTCGCGGGCCGCCTTCATCATCGTCGTCTTGCCGGCACCGGCGCGGCCGATCACGGTTGCGATCCGCTCGCCGCCGGCAATATGTTCGATCGCCACCTTCTGCTCGTCCGAAAGACGCGGATGGCGCAAAAACGTCGCCTCGAGAACTCTGTGCCTGACACCACGCGATGAGCGCTGCGACAGCCAGATCGCCCGGTTCGCCATCTCGGCTTCCAGGCGGATCATCTCGCGGGTCGTGTACTTCGCCGGCGAGCGCAGGCCAGTCGCAAACTCTGTTCGCTCACCTTCGAGCATCACTATCTGACGACTCTGCAGGATTTGCGCCATCAGGCTTCGGAACACCCTGGCATCATCGATATAGCGATGCAGCACCTTGCCCACATCACGTTCGTCGAAAACGCTTTTCTCCCGCGTGATCAGGTCAAGCACGATATCGGGAGTGAGCTGGATACGGCGAGCATTCTCTGCACGCCGCTCCTCCTGCAATTCCAGTCGATCGAGCACAACGGCTTGACCGGAATTCGAGGCCTTTTGTAGGAGCGCCTTCGTGGCAACGCCAAGATGGGCGGTTGGCGCCAGCTCGATCCCCTGCTTTTCGAAGGAGCGCCCATCGACCCTGACGTCGAGACCGGCAAGCGCCAGATGCCGGTTCTGGCAGGCAAACCACCCGTCGCGGAATGCATTGAACTCGTCGATGTCGCCCACCCAGCGCTCGTAGACGATCTTACCGGCGCCATAGCGGATCGGTTGGCCGTCAGGACCGAGCACGGCGACGATCTTGGGTCCGAATCCATCCTCGGTCAGCGGCCGCAGCGTCATCATCAGATGCACATGCGGATTGCCCGGAGCGTCGTGATAGACCCAGTCGGCAACCATGCCCTTCGCGGTGACATGGGTCTCCACGAAGTCGCGCATCAGGGCGATATTCTGCTCGGACGAGAGCTCGATCGGCAGCCCGATTGTGACCTCCTTGGCAAGCTGTGCGTTGGCTCGCTTCGAGGAAGACTCCACCTTGTTCCAGAAGGACTCGGATGCGCTGGAAACGGAACGATCATCGATCATCGACTGTAGCCACTGCGGCGCGTCCCAAGGAATGGAGAACTCCTCGTGCAAAAGCCCCTTCTTGCGCGTGTAGTCGATAGTTCGCGCTTCCCGTTCGAATTCCATTCTGGCGCAATGGCAATAGGCCGCCAGCTGCACCGCGCTGCGTCCAGAGCCGCGGCCGACGATCCTGACGGAGAAATGTGATATGGCCACGTAAAAGCCTCTTGCGAACGAAACCTATGGTTCGTCGAAAGCGGAGACACTCTTACGAACAAGACGCGACGGAAATGCTCTTAGCTCCGCTCCTTCGGAACGGTCGCAAGGATGCGCAAACGTGTTGTCTGCGCCAACTCGCATTTGTGTTAGTTATCGCACCGAGGCGCAACCAACTGACGCTGTACCAATGCGGAGCAGTCGCCGCACTCAGTCCAATCTAAAGAATTTCTCAAGTGTGTTGACGCACTTATTCGGGTATTTCATGGATCGCGGCTACGGCAATCGTAGCCTCACCCGCCTGTGTCCTCCGTGTTGGCCTTACTCTCCACGAGACGTTGCGCCCGTCGGCTAGCATCGCAAATACGTTCGTATTCGCCAAAGATGAACACGGCTGCTTCAACGCTGGGGGCGTCAATTTGAATAGTCTCAAGACGGATTCGGACACGCCGTGCCGCAAGCCATGATTTGTAGCACGTTGATAGGGCGAACGCTGTGGCGGCAATAGCGCCGGGAACACCTGCCATGCGTGCAATCTCTTCTAGAAGGTCGCTCATAGGCCAACCATTACGGCCGAATGGTTGGTGCCAAAACTATCTCGGAAGGCGCGCGAGTTGAGATCAGTGGCTCGTCCGCTCGATTTGGCTGATCCGCTATGTTTGCGCGGCTGCCAGCATCAGTTCCACGCACTCATTGGACTTGCTCTCTCAACGAGGTGACCCTCTTCGTTCCTCAAAAGGAGTGAGCGCACCTTGCAGGACGTTCCGGAGGTGAGAACGATGATTGATAGCCTCGGGGGGGGGTGTGGCCATGTTGCGAGCCATCGGCGATCGCAATAGAAGCTCGTTCGCATTTTGCCGGCCTCCCGAACGCTGCCCGCGAAGCCGGTCTTTTGGACTCGACTTCGGGATCAGTTTGCCGGCTGCAGCTTCAGAGCTGTGACGCCGACGGCCAGATTGACGCCGACATCGCCTTCGAGCGAAACCGGCTGCAGCGAGACGGTTCTGCTCGTTCCGCCGACCAGCACATTGGCGCCGCCGCCAATACCGACGCTGGCATCAGCCGTGACACCGGCATAATTGCCCTCCAGGCCGGCAACCGGTTCGCGCGTGGCATTGAAGACGAGCCAGACCATCCGACCCTTCTCCACGGTGCCGACATCGAGGCCGAAATCGGTGATGGTGCCGACATAGTGCTGGCCAGCATCGCCGGAAGCGCTCGGCGTAAAGATGCAGTCGACATCCTGCTTGGAGCCGACAATGACACCGATGCCCTTGGAAACGTCGCAATCCAGCTTGCCGACATCGGCCTGGGCGGCGTTTGCAACGACAGGCGCGGCCAGCATGCCGGCGACGAGAAGGGAAAGAAGGGCGGTTTTCATGATGGATCCTGTTCGAAGTTAAGGTTGCTGTCGGCAGCGCAGTTCATGGGAGCTGACCGCGGGTACTGCCTGACATCGTCGACGAGGACTCGCCGATCGACGAAAAGAATAGGGGTGCGGCCGGATCGGATGAAATCGCGCGCTGGTCTAGGCGGGCCAATACGTAAGTTTAGTTCCGCCCGGTACGAATTGGGCGTATCTTCCCACCTATCGCCTGGGGCCTCCTCCTGACAGGCGATAGAAATCTCGGTTAAGGCTTCCCGGTGTCCCTCCCCACCGCCCGAAGTCACGGATTGCCCGAGGATCCGCAAATGGCCGCCTTTCCGTATCGGAAGGCGGCCTCTTTTTTTCAGCATTGCGCGATGTCGCGACCGAAGTAGCATGCGAGCATGACAACAGATGTCCCGGCCTGTTCGGAGATAGCCTAGACGTAGGTATGATTCAGCAATGCGGCTTGCGCGACTAGCTTTTCGAGCGTCCGGGACGAAGCCCGGTTCGATCATCAAAGAGACGAGGTACTGTCATGTATCAGGATTCGATTGATCACTTTGCCCAGTCCGGCGAAGAGAAAGCCGAAGAGGTCCGTAGCCACTTTCCCGCCTTCCTGATCGGGGCGGCGATGGCCGGCGCCTATATCGGTTTCGGCGATATCATCATGTTTACCGCCGGCGCTCATGCCGATCCGGCCTGGGCGCATCTCGTTATGGGCGTGGTCTTCTCCTCTGCCCTGACAATCGTCGTCTTTGCCGGCAGCGAGCTTTTCACGGGAACGGCGATGTATATGCCGCTTGCCGTGCTGACGCGGCGCAGCCGCGTTGCCGATATGCTACTTGTCTGGATCGCGGCCTGGATCGGCAACCTGATCGGCGCCGTGGTACTCGCCGGACTCTTCCATCTGGCCGGCGGCGGTGTGCTTCTCGGCGACGGAAGCCAGGCGTTCTTTTCGATTGTCTCGGCCAAGATGTCGGCGGGATCGCTGGAGCTTCTTGCCCGCGGTATTCTCTGCAACTGGCTTGTTTGTCTCGCCATCTGGATGGCTGGACGCACGGAAAATGCCGCTGCCAAGATCATGTTGATCTTCTGGCCGATCACCATCTTCGTGGCCGCCGGCTACGAACACAGCGTCGCCAACATGTTCACCTTCTCGATGGCGCTGATGGGCGAGCATCCCGCAAACATCACGCTTGCTGCCGCCGTCCATAATCTCGTCTGGGTCACGCTCGGCAACCTCATCGGCGGCGCGGTTTTCATGGCGCTGGGCTACTGGCTACAGGTCCATGGCACCGGCCACGTCTCCTTCACGCCGGTCCCGGTTCGCGTCCGCGCAAAGGTTTCCGCTGACCACAGCAAGAAGTGAGGCGCGCATGGCCAAGCAGATCACCGTCACCAGCCTTAGCCCATCCGAGCCAGCGCGCTCGCCGCCGCCAGAAGGTCCCGCCGCGCCGGCTGCGCCCTCCCCGGGAGCCGTGGTGTCCTTGAGACGGCTTGCCATTCCCCTTCTCGCCATCACGCTCGTGGGCACCGGAGTGGCCATCGTGAGCGTCGACTGGAACCGTTGGGTGGCGGGCGCATCGCATCAATCGACGGACGATGCCGTGGTCAGCGCCGATGTCTCGACGCTGAGCGCCCAGATCAGCGGCATCGTCCAGAGCACCCCGGTCACCGATTATCAGGCGGTGACGAAGGGCCAGTTGCTCGCTGAAATCGATCCGCGGGAATATGACGCCGCGGTCGCCGCCTCGAAGGCCAATCTTGCAGCCGCAAACGCATCGCTTGCCAATCTCGCAAACCAGATCGAATTGCAAAAGGCCGTCGTGCAGGTGGCTGAAGCGCAGAACGCATCGGCCCTGGCACAGCAGACACAAACGGAGCAGGAGTTCCACCGCCAGACCAGCCTTGGCGGCGCGACCTCGCAACAGCTGCTGCAGCAGGCGCAGGCCGCCTATCTGCAGGCTCAGGCTTCGGTCAAATCGACGGCAGCCTCGATCGCGCAGCAAAAGGCCCAGTTGAACGTTCTGAACGGGCAATCTCCGCTGCTGCAGGCGCAGGTGAATGCGGCTGAGGCATCGCTCGATACCGCCCTGATCCACCAGGGCTATGCCCGCATCTACGCGCCTTTCGATGGCGTCATTGGCCGCAGGCTCGTCCATGAAGGCGATTTTGTCGCGGCCGGCACCAGCCTCGTGTCGGAAGTGCCGCTTCCGAGCGTCTATATCACCGCGAATTTCAAGGAGACACAGCTTTCCCGGATCACGCCGGGCCGCGCTGCGGAGGTTTCCATCGACACCTTCCCCGGCCAGTCGCTGCATGGCAAGGTCGTCGGCCTGTCTCCGGCAAGCGGCTCGATCTTCGCGCTGCTGCCGCCCGACAACGCGACCGGAAACTATACCAAGGTCGTCCAGCGCATCCCGGTCAAGATCGTCTTCGATCCCGGCCAGCCGCTAGTTGATCGGCTCAAGCCCGGAATGTCGGCCGTCGTCAGGGTGGATACCAAGCAGGGCCCGGACCAATGAGCGCGGCTCCGCGCGCCTTTGGTCCGCTGACCAGCGGCACGACGACGAGCCATCCGTATCTTATCGTCGCAGCCCTGTTGCTCGCTTCCTTCGTCGTCGGCTTCGATACGCGTGTCTTTGCCGTCGGCCTGCCCGATATCCGTGGCGCCTATTCGCTTGGCTTCGACGAAGCCTCATGGCTTAGCACCGTCGCCAACGCACCGCAGATCCTCATTTCATCGGCGGTCGCCTGGATCGCCACCGTTTTCGGTGTGCGCCGCGTAATGATCCCGACGACATTGGTCTATGCCTGCATTTCGCTCATTATTCCCATGGTCCATGACGGCGGCGCACTCTTTGCGCTGCATGCGGCGCGAGCGCTGCTGCTCGGCGTCTTCATCCCGGCCACCATCATGGTTATCTTCCGCAATCTCGACATGAAATACTGGCTGATCGGCCTTTCGATCTACGCGCTTCGCGTTCCGCTATCGCAGAATCTCGGCTTCGTGCTCGTCGGCATCTATGATGATTATCTCGGCTGGCAGTGGGCCTATTGGCAGGATGTGATCGTCACGCCGATCATCGCCCTTCTCCTCATCATCGGTGCTCCCAAGGAAGAGATCAATTCAAGCCTGCTAAAGGATGCCGACTGGGGCGGCATGATGCTGCTGGGATGCTCGATGACGATGATTTATGTCGGTCTCGATCAGGGCAACAGGCTGGACTGGTTCAATTCCGGCATCGTCACCTCGCTGCTGGCAGGCGGCACGATTCTCTTCATCGGCTTCCTCATCAACGAGAGTGTCGTCGCCAATCCCTGGGCGCATGCGAGCGTGATCCTGTCGCGCAATATCGGCATCGGCTATGCGATCATCATTGCCTTCACCTTTGCCAGTTCCGGCGCCTCGATTTCCATTCCGGGCTTCCTGCAGTCGGTCGTCGGATTGCGGCCGATCGCCATATCCGAACTCTACATTTTCGGCGCGGTCATCCCGGTCTTTCTGTTCATCGCGTTTGCGATCTTCCTGCTGCGCCGGATCGATGCGCGCCTTTGCATCATGATGGGGTTATCGGCGATGGCGCTCGGCTCTCTCTGGGGATCGAACCTCTCCATAACATGGGCGCCGTTTAATTTCCTGCCGGCCGTGCTCCTCCATACGGCGGGGCAATCCTTCGCCTTCTTCGCAACCGTCGTCTACCTGATCGCAAATTCCGACCCGAAACGCTCGACGGCCGTATCCGCCTATATCCAGGTCATCCGGCTCGGTAGCGTCGAACTGGCCCTGAGCCTCTTGAACACCTGGTTCCGACAACGCGAGCAGTACCATTCCAATATCCTGACGGGGCCGATCTCGGGATCGTCGAGCAATCTTCACGGCGTACTGGCTAAGCTGGAGACGCTGTTCGGGACAAGCCATCGCGGGAGTCTCGAAGCCCTCTCCGCAGTTGCGGCTGATATCCATGCGCAGGCAAGCGTGCTTGCCTATGCCGATATCTTCGTCCTGTCCTTCTGTTCTGCGATCGCCGGCCTTGCGCTTGTCGCCTGCATGGGCGCCATGCCCTTCGGACCGCTGCATCCCGATTTCCGCAAGAACCCGCCGGCCGCCGACGCACACCCGGCCTCAGCCAGCTGACCGGGCGACGCTCGATATTCCTTCGAATAAGCCTTGGTGCATCGATCGCGGCATGGACGGATTCCCCATAGCCCTCCCCTTGTCTTGCGGGCCGTCGGCCCGCGCGCTGAGTTGCGCAACAATTCGTAAGTGACGCGCCAGCCTCGATTTCCCCCGCTAAGATCGCGACTGACCCTTAGCCCGAGCGAGGCGGACAAGATCATCTGCCGTCTCGACCAGATGCGTCGGAGAAGCGGCTTCGAGCGCCTCGCGCCGGGCATATCCCCAGGTCACCGCCGCCGACGCCACACCCTGGCTGGCCGCTGCCTCGACGTCTCTCACCTCGTCGCCAACGACGATGGCCTCGGCTGGCGGTCGGCCGGTCGCTTGCAACACACGTCTGATCCGTTTGCCCTTGCCGAAGAGAGAGGCACCGCATTCGAAATGCGTGAACAGGCCGGCCGACGGACCGAGGGCGCGCTCAATGTTGACGCGGCTGTTCGAGCTAACGATCGCGAGCGAGACGCCCTGCGCGGCGAGTTCCGAAAGGAGTTTCCCCGTGCTCGGGAAGAGCTCGACGGTTGCCATGCCGGCGAGTTTGCGCATGTCCCGCGCGATGAAGGGTAGCCGCCAACCTGGGATCTCCAGCCATTTGAGGATTTCGCGATTGGAAAGACCGCGAAGATAATCGATCTCGGAATCGGTGGGCTTCCTGAACCCGTGACGATCGGCCATCTGCCGGAGCGCGCCGACCATCCAGGCGCCGCTGTCGGCCAGCGTGCCGTCAAAGTCAAAAAGAAAAAGCCGGTAGGTCGAGGCGATCATAAGTAGCTGAGTAACAGGTCCGAGCCTTCTGATCGAGGGGGCCGATCTCGACCTATCGTCACGGTAGCCCGTCGGACAGATCGAAGATAGTGGCGTTGTCCTCTACCTCGCCCAGTCCCTTGTAGGACGCATGACGCGGGCTCCTTCATGATCCAGCCGCGAAACTCGATCTCGGCAATCAACGTCGGCTCGCCGAAGTCCAGGGTCTTCCCCTGAGCGGGACCGCCCGGCGTCGTCGTCTTCAACGTGTTGTATAGGTGCAGTGAGCCGGTGCGACTGCTTTTCGCGCCGGTCCTTCCACATGCCGGCGGCTATCCGGATGCGGGAGCGTATACCTATGGGGAACGGCGACTAGACCTGCGTATAGATGCGCCAGTGCCCGCCCGGACGTAGCCTTCTCGCATTGAATTGATCCGGCAGGACACAGAAGCGCCGGTCGGCCTGCCGATAATCGGCAGCCTGACCCCTGGTTTTGGCACCAGCCCGTCAATTCAGGAGACAGATACGGAGGCCGCCCAATGCCGGCGGCCGTTGCAGCATAATTCAACCTTTAGCCTATGGAGCCGGCAGTGACATCCATCCGTACCGTGATTGAACCCCGTCGTCGCCGCAAACCGGCGATCCTCGCTGCTGCCGCCATTCTCGCCATTGCGGGCGGTTCGGCCGCAGCCTTCTGGTTTGCAGGAACCGAGCCGACCATTGCCGCACCGGAGCCCGGTACGCCGGCAGTGCCGGTCGAGGTCGCGACCCCAGCCGTTACCGACGTGCCTGTCTATCTCGACGGCCTTGGCACGGTGCAGGCGAACTATACGGTCAATATCACGACGCGTGTCGACGGAGAGCTCCAGAGCGTGATGTTTGTCGAGGGGCAGGCCGTCAAGAAGGGCGATGTGCTCGCCATCATCGACCCGCGCCCTTTCCAGGCAGCCGACGATCAGGCTGCCGCCAAGATCAAGCAGGACCAGGCCGATCTCGCCAACGCCCAATATCTGCTCGGCAAGGACCAGAAACTGGGCCAGCAGCAGATCGTCACGCAGGAAACCGTCGAGCAGCAGCAAAGCATGGTGGCAAGTGCACAGGCACAACTTGCGCAGGATCAGGCCGCCAAGGAGGCTGCTGACGTGTCGCTCTCTTATACCGAGATCCGCTCACCGATCGACGGCCGCACGGGTATCCGTCGGGTCGATCCCGGCAACGAAGTCCAGACGACCGATACGACACCGATCGTCACCGTCACCCAGACGCAGCCGATCACTGTCATCTCCACGCTGCGTGAGGACGATCTCGACGCAGTGCGTAACGCGCTGAAGGCCGGCCCGGTCGAGGTGACGGCGATGTCGATGGACCAGTCGCAGCAGCTTGCGTCAGGCACGCTCTCGCTCATCGACAACGAAATCGATCAGGCAAGCGGCACGATCCGCATCAAATCGATTTTTGAGAACAAGGATGATGCGCTCTGGCCCGGTCAATTCGTGACGCTGAGGGTCAAGCAGCAGACGCTCCAGAAGGCCGTGACCATTCCTTCCGCAGCGCTTGAGCGGGGAGAGGACGGCTTCTTCGTCTACGTTATCGATGCCACCGGCACGGCTGCCGTGCGCAAGGTCACCCCCGGGCCGATCGAGAGCGGCCACGCCGTCATCGAAAAGGGCCTTTCCGGCAACGAACAGGTCGTCACGTCGGGCCAGTATCGGCTGGATGTCGGCACTCATGTCAGCATTCAACAGGCGGCCGCTACGCAAGCCGCCAGCAAGGAGTAGGCCATGTCGATCTCCTCCTGGTTCATCGAGCGGCCGATCGCCGCCTCACTAATGATGGCAGGCCTCTTCGGCATCGGTATAGTCGCCTACCCTCTGCTGCCGGTTGCACCCCTGCCGCAAGTCGATTTTCCGACAATCCAGGTTTCGACACAGCTCCCCGGCGCCGATCCGAAGACGATGGCATCGGCGGTAACGCAGCCGCTAGAACGGCAGTTCGGGCAGATCCCCGGCGTCACCCAGATGACCTCGACGAGTACGCTCGGCTCGAGCGCGATCACTCTGCAATTCGATCTGTCGCGCGACGTCGATAGTGCCGCCCAGGACGTGCAGACCGCAATCAACGCAGCCGGCGGGCAATTGCCGACGGACCTGCCTTCGCCGCCAACCTATCGCAAGGTCAATCCCGCCGATCCGCCGGTCATGGTTCTTGCGCTCACTTCAGATACCCTGCCGCTGACGCAAGTCGACGATTTTGCCGAGAGCGTGCTCGCGCAGCATGTCAGCCAGATCGACGGCGTTTCGCAGGTTCTGATCTTCGGCCAGCAGAAGCCGGCCGTACGGCTGCAGATCGATCCCGGCAAGATCGCCGAGATGGGACTTTCGCTTGAGGATATCCGCAGCGCCGTTACCGGCATCACCAGCAACTCACCGAAAGGCAGTGTGCAGGGTGGAGAGCACACCTACACGATCTATGACAATGACCAGCTCCTGAAGGCCGCCCCCTGGAACGATTCGATCGTCGCTTATCGCGACGGCGCTCCGGTCCGCATCAGCGATATCGGCCAGGCGATCGACGGACCGGAGAACGATCAGCTGGCGGCCTGGGCTGATGGCAAGAGGGCGATCCTTCTGCCGATCTTCAAGCTCCCGGGTGCCAACATCATCGATACGGTCGGTGCGATCCGCGCTGCCCTGCCGCAGCTGCAAGCGATCGCACCGGCCGCCATCCACCTCTCCATCCTCAGCGACCGGACGACCACGATCCGCGCCTCGGTGGCGGATGTCGAAACGACGCTTGTCATCACCATCGCCCTTGTGGTCATGGTGATCTTCATCTTCCTGCGCAATGTCTGGGTGACGGTGATCCCGAGCGTCACAGTGCCGCTGGCGCTACTGGCCACATTGGCGCTGATGTATGCCGCTGGCTTCAGCCTCGACAATCTCTCGCTGATGGGCTTGAGTATCGCCGTCGGTTTCGTCGTCGACGATGCGATCGTGATGGTCGAGAACATCCATCGCCATATGGAGATGGACAAAACGCCGAAACAAGCGGCAATCGACGGCGCGCGCGAAATCGGCTTCACCATCATTTCGATCAGTATCTCGCTCGTCGCCGTCTTCATTCCGCTGCTCCTGATGGGCGGCATTGTCGGCCGGCTATTCCGGGAGTTCGCAATCACCGTGACGATGACGATCGTCGTCTCGGCAATCGTCTCACTGACCATCACACCGATGATGAGCTCACGCTTCCTGAAGCCGGAAAAAGACGCCCGCCACGGCAGGCTGTACAATATGAGCGAGAAGGCGTTCGACGGGCTTCTTGCCGCCTATCGCTACACGCTCGATATCGCGCTGCGCCATCACCGGCTGACCATGACGGTCTTCATCGCTTCGCTTGCGGCAACAGGCTTCCTGTTCGTCAATATTCCCAAGGGCTTCTTCCCAATCCAGGACACCGGCCTGATCACCGGTACACTCGAAGCCGCGCAGGATATTTCCTTCGCGGAAATGTCGCGCCACCAGCTCGAAGCAGGCAATATCGTTGCCAGCGATCCCGGAGTTGCGACCGTCGGCATGGCCGTCGGCAGCGGAGCGGGCCAGACCGTCAATAACGGCCGCATGTTCATCACGCTAAAGCCTGAAGACCAGCGCGATGCCTCGGCAAGCGAAATCATCAACCGGCTTCGTCCGAAACTCGCGCAGATGCAGGGTGCAGAACTCTTCTTGCAGCCAGCGCAGGATATCAATGTCGGCGGACGGGCCTCGGCCACGCAGTTCCAGTATACGCTGCAGGACGGTGATGCCGGAGAACTCGACGACTGGGCAGCCAAGCTGCTCGCCACATTCAAGACGCTGCCGGAGCTGACCGATGTCGCCACCGACCAGCAGAATAGCGGCGCTACCGTGACGCTTACGATCGACCGTGACCAGGCATCGCGCTTCGGCATTGCGCCGCAAACGATCGACGATACACTTAACGATGCTTTCGGCCAGCGCCAGGTCACCCAGTATTTCACCGACCTGAACAGCTACCATGTGGTTCTCGAGCTTGCGCCGCAGTTCCAGAATTCACCGCTGGCGATCAACGGTCTCTATATCAAATCGCCGCTGACCGGCGAGCAGGTTCCCTTGAGCCAGCTCGTCAAACAGACGACGGAGCCGACGGCCGTGCTTGCCGTCAACCACCAGAGCCAGTTTCCGGCCGTTACACTCTCCTTCAACCTTGCAAAGGGGACCGCGCTCAGCCAGGCGGTTGCCGCGATCAGCAAGGCTGAGGCCGATCTCGGCAAGCCGGCAACCGTCATCGGCACGTTCCAGGGCAATGCTCAGGCCTATCAGAGCTCGCTCTCGAGCGAACCGCTGCTGGTGCTTGCAGCGATTGCCGTGATCTATCTGATCCTCGGCGTACTTTACGAGAGCTATTTCCACCCGCTGACGATCCTGTCGACGCTCCCCTCCGCCGGCCTCGGTGCTCTCGCCATGCTCTGGGCCTTCGGCTTCGACTTTACCGTGATCGCGCTGATCGGCGTGATCCTGCTGATCGGCATCGTCAAGAAGAACGGCATCATGATCGTCGACTTCGCCATCGCCGCCCAGCGCGAGCAGGGACTGTCGCCGGAAGACGCAATCCGTCAGGCCTGTCTCCTGCGCTTCCGCCCGATCATCATGACGACAGCGGCGGCACTTCTTGCCGGCCTGCCGCTGATGCTCGGCCACGGCACCGGCTCGGAACTGCGCCAGCCACTCGGCTACGCCATGGTCGGCGGTCTGCTCATCAGCCAGGTGATGACGCTCTACACCACGCCGGTCGTTTACCTCTACCTGGAAAAGCTGAGCGAATTCGTCAGCCGGAAACGGCCCGCCATCGCCCGCGCAGACGCCCCGGCGGAATAACCCTCCCAATCGACACGAAAGGATTAAAACCATGGAACCTCTTTCTAGACGTACGGTTCTAGCGCTCGGAGCGATGGGCGGAACGGCACTTGCGGCGGGTGCTGCGCGGGCGGCGAGTTTCGGCAATCCCGACCAGCCGGCCGAGGGCGCGATCAACGCCAATCCAGCCGGCCTGTCCGATCCCGGCCCGAAGAACCCTGCCATCAACGACCAGTTTCCCTCGTTCGGCAGTCCGCCGGCAACCGATGTCGGCGACATGCAGCTCTTCTGGGGCTCGTTCAACAATGCGCCCAAACGCATCCAGAACGGCGGCTGGGCACGGCAGGTGACGAAGGCCGATTTTGCAATTTCCGAAGCGGTCTCCGGCGTCAACATGCGCCTTGGCCCCGGCGGCATCCGCGAGATGCACTGGCACCGGGCCTCCGAATGGGCGATCATGACCAATGGCCGCTGCCGGGTGACCGTGCTTGATCCGCAGGGCCGCGCCTATGTGCAGGACGTCGAGGCTGGCGATCTCTGGTATTTTCCAGCCGGTTTCCCGCATTCACTGCAGGGTCTTGGGCCCGAGGGCTGCGAATTCGTCCTCGTCTTCGACGAGGGCGACCAGTCCGAATACGGCACGTTGCTCCTGACCGACTGGCTGGCGCATACGTCGCCCGAACTGCTTGCCAAAAACTTCGGCGTACCGCAGGACACGTTCAAGAACATCCCATTGCAAGATCTCTGGATCTTCCAGGGCCAGGAGCCGGGTCCGCTTTCGGCCGACCAGGAAGCCGTCGCTTCTGCTGGCCTGCCGCCCTACCCTTTCACCTACCGGCTGACGGCATCGGCACCGCTGAAGCAGAATGCGTCGGGCACGATCCAGCTTGCCGACAGCAGCATCTTCAAGGTCTCCAAGACGATCGCTGCGGCGATCGAGACGATCAAGCCGGGTGGCGTGCGTGAAATGCACTGGCATCCGAATGCCGACGAATGGCAGTACTGGATCAAGGGCGAAGGTCGCATGACGGTATTCGATGCCGGCCCGCGCAGCCAGACCGCCGATTTCCGACCCGGCGATATCGGTTATGTCAAACGCAGCCAGGGCCATATCATCGAGAATACCGGCAAGACCGATCTGCAATTCGTCGCCGTCTTCAAGGTCGCCGATTATCAGGAGGTCGGGCTTTCCTCGTGGCTCACGCATACGCCGGCCGCCCTCGTTGCCCAACATCTCAATGTCAGCGTCCAGGACATTGCGAAATTCCCTTCAGATCAGCCGGGGATCATGCCCGAGGGATGACCCCGGGGTATCATGCCCGAGGGCTGACCCCCGGGGTACCTGCCCAAGGGTTACTTCCTTGCATTAAGGCTGCGAGATACCACCTCCGCCGTGGCAAAGGGCGGAGGTTTTTGGCGTTGCCCGAAAACCGGCACTCCCTTTCCAGCCGATCCAAAAAAATCTGCATCGCTTCGGAATAAAATCTGCGATGCTTTCGTATACTCAATCATGGAACGGAAAGAACGCCCCTTCGATGTCATCGGTCAGCTCGCAGCGCTTCGTCGCTACGCGCGCTCGCTGGTGCGCAATTCGGATGAGGCGGAGGATCTTGTGCATGATGCCCTGGTTCGGGCCTTCGAGAAGCGCAAGAGCTTCCGCAGCGGCGGAAACCTGCGCACCTGGCTGCTTTCCGTTCTGCACAATGCGCATATCGACCGCGTGCGGCAGACCCGCTCGCTGACGCGCCGCCATGACGAGGCGGCGGTCGAGGCGGAGCAGTCGCTGCCGGCCGGACAGGAGCATGCGGTGCGCCTGCAGCAGGTGCGCAACGCCTTTTTCAATTTGCCGGAAGAGCAGCGCGAAGCGCTGCATCTCGTGGCGATCGAGGACCTGTCCTATCAGGAAGCGGCCAATGCGCTCGGCATTCCCGTCGGCACGCTGATGTCGCGTATTTCCCGCGCCCGCGCCCAGTTGCGCGAGTTCGAGGAGAAGACACCGCGCATTTCGCATCTGAGATTAATTGGAGGGAACGGCAATGAAGGCGATTGATCCAATCATCGATGCCGATCTCGACGCCTACGTAGACGGCGAGCTCGATGTTGCGCGGCGTATCCAGGTGGAATCCTATCTGTCGGAGAATCCGGCGATCGCCGCCAAGGTCATGGCCGATCTCAGCATGAAGGGCGAGTTGCGCCTGGCGCTGGCAGGCGAAAGCGCCTTTGGCCGCCCCGAAACGCGCGATGCCGCCCGAAAGCTGGAACGCGGTCTTTCCTATGGTCGCATCCTGCATTCGGTGCAGCGCATCGCTGCTGTCGGTGTTCTGCTTGCCGCCGGCTGGGTGGCGCATAATTCCTTCGGCGCCTTTACGGCAACGGAGGTTTCGGCTTCTGTTCCGGCCCCGGCCTATGTCGAGGATGCGGTGCGCGCCTATCGTACGGCAGCGCTTCGTGAAACCATCCCGTCGCAGACGGCGCCGGCCTATAGCGCCGATGAAATCCGCGCTGCGACCGCAATCGTGATGCCCGAACTGCCAAAGGACTGGAAGGTTGCCGACGTGCAAATCTTCCCGTCGGATTTTGGCCCGAGCGTCGAAATGGCCATCGAGGAGACCGACGGCAAGCGCCTGTCGCTCTTTGCGGTGCGGCCGGGTGCCTTTGAGGTGAAGCCGGTCAGCCATGTTGCCCTTGAAAAGACAGAGGCCGCCTACTGGCAGATCGGCGACGTCGCTTATGCGCTGATCGCCGACAACAGCGGCACCAATCTCGATCAGGCAGCCGAACGGCTTGCCCGCTCGCTCTACTAGTTCAACCGAGGAGATCAGTCATGAACCCGATCAATCCCCGCTATGGTTACGGCTCCGGCGCCCAAACACAGACCCTTTTCGACGAAGGTCTGCGCCAGCACATGCTGCGCGTCTACAACTATATGGCGCTCGGCCTCGTGATCACCGGCATCGTTGCCTTCATCGTCGGCTCGACCCCGGCGCTCTACGTGCCGATTTTCCAGACGCCGCTCAAGTGGGTGGTGATGCTGGCACCGCTCGCCTTCGTGTTCTTCTTCTCGTTCCGCATCCAGTCGATGTCGGCAAGCACCGCACAGATGACCTTCTGGGCCTTCTGCGCTGTCATGGGCCTGTCGCTCGCCTCCGTCTTCCTGGTCTTCACCAAGACGAGCATCGCGCAGACCTTCTTCATCACAGCTGCCATGTTCGGCGCAATAAGCCTCTATGGCTACACAACGAAGCGTGACCTTTCGAAGATGGGTTCGTTCCTGATGATGGGCCTGTTCGGCATCATCATCGCCGGTATCGTCAACATCTTCCTAGGTTCGTCGGCCCTGCAATTCGCCATCTCGGTGATCGGCATCGTCGTCTTCGTCGGCCTGACCGCCTACGACACGCAGAGCATCAAGGAACAGTATTCGGAAAACTACGATCAGGAATCGAACCAGAAGCTGGCCGTCTTCGGCGCGCTCTCGCTCTACCTGAACTTCGTCAACATCTTCCAGCTTCTGCTCAACTTCACGGGCGAGCGGGAATAAGGACTGCGCTTCTGGGGGCAATGGAAGCGCAGAGCGCCCGGTTCGAAATCTGTGACAGGATGGCGGATCGGGTGCTCACCCTAAAGAAACGGCCGGGCTTGACGCCCGGCCGTTCTCGTTTGTGGCAACGGCCCGTGGGTTTCAGATGATACCCCAGGCCCGGTAGCGGCCGCGACCGGTGATCTCGCGAATACCGATCTCGTTAATCAGGTTCAGCGCGCCACGTTGCGTGACGCCAAGCTCGCGGGCGATCATGGCGGCCGACACCATCGGCCGCGACAGAATGAAATCGGCAAGCTGCGGCAGGCTGCTATTGGAGCGTCGGCCGCGAAAGCGCAGCTCCATCTGCGTGCGCGCCAGCGACAGGCGATCGATCTCCTTGAGGCCGGTGATCGCACTCTCCCGCATCGCATCGAGAAAGGCCTGCAGGCGTGTGACCCGGTCACGCGAGCGGCGGCGCTCATGACGGATCTGCTTCAGCCCTGTGTGAAAAGAAAAGAGATGCGAGGCGACCTTGCCTCTGAGACGCAGGCTGCTGGCAATCAGCAGGCCACCCAGCCAATGTTGGCGACGCACCGGCTCGATCCGTTCCCAGGCGTCGAAGAGGATGGCGGCGGCCAGGCTGGGCGGCAGCTCCTCGACGAGCGGGATCAGACCACGCCATTCCCGAAGCCGTTCCTCCTCGTTCCATTCGTCGTCACAAAACAGGCCGAGCGGATCGTCATCGCGCTGCGAGGGCGCGACCCCCTCCGGCTCTTCGGCAACGGGCTTTCCGGCATGGCGGTCGAGAAGTTGTTGCGAGCGGGCGAGCAGCGCATCGAGCTCGGCGAGTTCAGCGGCAAGCGGCGCCTCGTCATCCTCATCATCAGGGTCGCTCCCAGGCTCCGCACCTCCCGCGTCTGGCACCCTCTCCTGCCCTTCCAATGTGCTGGCAGTTAAAACACCAAGACCTGCCGGGCTTAGCGCCCAGCCGGGATCGGCCGTCTCGATGCGCCTGCGGATACGCAGCACGGAATGGGCAATCGTCAGCTCATGGCTTGGCGCGCGGCTATCCATATGCGCATCGTGCAGAACGAGATCCTCGACATGCACAAGCTCGCCTGCCACCCACAGGGCGCCTGCCGCATCGAGATAATGGCTGCGCTCGGCAAAGCCCTGCCCCACCGGCGAGCGCGCTACCCGCTCATCAAGCCGTGCCAAGCCATCTTCCGCCCGGGCAATGGCTGGAAGCAGCGTTTGGAGCATTGCGGCGTCGATATCGTATCGCATTGTTAGGCTTGCTGGATTCTCACAAAGGGAAGCGAAACCCGCGTTTTCTTCCGTCAGTTATCTCATGGCGCAAAGACACGGACAATGACGTGATCCCCCCGCCCTAGAAGTTTCCACCGGGTTTTCTGATGGGACCATTTACGAGCGTTGGTGTATTGCGCGCACGCGGGGCAACGGTTCGCCCCCTCCATTCAGCCTCAATCGGCTTTCCCGGCCTTATAGGCGTCATAGAGCTCATCGAGACGACCAGAGAGATAGGCACCGAAATCCGGCGCATCACCGGTCTTCAGGGCGATGGTGAAGGACGAGCCGGAACTCTTGATGCGGCCGGCGATCTTGCCGCCGCTGGCAGGCTTCCAGTCATATTCAGTGCCCTCGGGCTTCGTCTCTTCCTTCTTCGAAAGCTCGGCGATGACAAGCTCGAAGCGACGGTCGCTCTCGACGGCGTTAAAGGTGGAAGAGCCAATCAGCTTGGTCAGACGTGAGGCCGCGGCTTCAGTCCAATCCTGCGCAAGCGCCATCCAGCGTCTGCGGCCGATACCGGGGGCGGCTCCGACGGCCTGGATGATATCGGCGGGAATAGCCCTTGCCACGGAGATGAGCTTCGACAGTTCCGTCTTGTCGGTCGAGAGCGCCTTCATGATGACAGGGCGATCGAACTTCTTCAGTTCAAGATTGAGCGCGAACACGGCGCGCTCGATATAGGACAGATTGCGGCGCGCCGAGTTTTCGATGCCCTGGGCGATCACGAGATCGGTATCGTCGAGCTTGCGGATGACGGCCTGCACCTTTCGACCGAGCAGCTTGACGGCCTGGAGGCGGCGATGGCCATAGGCGACCTGGTAGCGCCCGTCGTGATGCGGATTGCGCCGCACCAGGATCGGCACTTCCTGGCCGTTCTCGGCGATCGACTGCACGAGTTCGTCTTCGAGATCGAGCGGCTCATCAGCGAGGCGATCGCGGATGAAGGACGAATCGATCAGCTCAGGGTCGAGTTCGACGATATGTTCGCCTGACAGCAGGGCCTCCTCCATCGCCCTGCTCTCTTCCTCCATGCGGCCGAGTGTCWGGGCCATGGTGCGCACCGGACCGGCGGCACCGCGCGCAGCGGTTTCCTCGAAGTTGGCCGCGGCCAACTCCTGCGCCGTGTCGGTGAACAATCCCTTCAGTCGATCTCGTCTGCTCATGCGCGGCCCCATGCTTTATGGATGCTGGTGATAATTTCGCCGTTGGCGGCGTTAACCGATTCCAGTGCCCGGTCATAGGTGGAGCGGCGAACCTGCCCCTTTTCAATTTCATAAAGGGTCTGCTTGGTCAGGCCAGCATCGGCAATTGCAGTCGATTTCAGGATGGTCGCCGTCAGCACATCATCCCCGAAGAGACTGCGCAAGAGTGCCACGATCTGCGACTGCGGCGCGTCAAAAGGCTCATGGCGGGTGACGACATATTTAATGAAATCATGCTGCAGGTCGCCGCCGGCCTTGCGCACCACCGACAAGAGGTCGGACGTCATCAACAGGAATTGCGACATGGAGGCGACATCAACCATTTGCGGATGGATGGTGATGAGAAGCGAGGTGGCGGCGCAGACGGCGCCGAGCGTCAGATAGCCGAGCTGTGGCGGGCAGTCGATGACGACGATATCGTAATCCGCCTCAACCTCGGCGATTGCAATGCCGACGCGCCGAAAGAATAGCTCCTCCGGCTTCTGACGATCACTCAAGGCACGCGGCGTTTCATGCTCGAACTCCATCAGTTCGAGGTTGCCCGGGACCATATCGAGACCGTCGAAATAGGTCTTACGGATAATATCCTTCAACGGACGTCGTTGCGCATCGTAGCGGATCGCACCATAGAGCGTGTCGCCATCGCCGAGATCGAATTCCGGCTGAACGCCGAGCAGGGAGGAGAGCGAGGCCTGCGGATCGAGATCGATCGCCAGAACACGATAGCCTTCCAGCGCCAGATGCTGCGCCAGATAAAGCGTCGTCGTCGTCTTGGCCGAACCGCCCTTGAAATTGGTGATCGCAATCGTCTGCAGCTTCTCGCTGTCGCGGCGCCGGGGCAGGTAGGAGAGCGCATCCTTCGGCTTGATCTTCGCCATATGTTGGCGCAACTCGTTGATCTGGCCGAGCGTGTAGGAGCGACGGCCATTCTGCGAGACATCCGGCTGCGGACCCTTACCATCCAAGGACAGCTGGCGAAGATAGCCATCGGAGACGCCGATCATCTGCGCCGCCTCACCCGAGGTGAATGTCCGGAGCGTCTTTTGCGAAAGCGGCGGGAAGAGCCTTTCTCGCAGCAGCTTCAGCTGGCGTGAAAGCTGCGTGGCGTGCCGTTCGATGCGAACGTCCGTCGCTGATACGCTAATGTTGTCCAAAACACTTGCCCCTTCTTAAAGCGCTTTTCTTTCAACATAGCGTCAAAAAGCGTATCGAAGATGACATGATTCGGGGATGGCGACAATAAACGGTTCGCAAACCACACAGTTAGAAAGTTGGCCGCGGCCAACTCCTGGGTGCGCCCTTGCCAAAGACCTGCTTTGGCGGCACAAACCGCTGGAAATCGCGAGGCAGAAAGCGTGCGGCATATCCACATCATCGGTATCGGAACGGGCAATCCCGAACATCTGACAATCCAGGCGATCAACGCCATGAACGCTGCAGACGTCGTGTTCATCCCGACCAAGGGTGCCGCAAAGGCGGATCTTGCCGAGGTTCGCCGGGAAATCTGCGAGCGATATTTGACCCGCGAAGCTGTGCGCATCGTTGAATTCGAGGTACCGAAGCGCGCAACCCAGGACCGGAGTTACGTCCAGAGCGTGGACGACTGGCATGCTGCGATCGCCCTTATCTATGAAGGACTGATCGGCGACCTGCCGGAAAACGGTGCTGGTGCCTTCCTCGTCTGGGGCGATCCAAGCCTCTATGATAGCACGATCCGCATTATCGAACGGGTGCGCAACACCTGTGCCTGCTCCTTCGACTATCATGTCGTTCCCGGGATCACCAGCATCCAGGCGCTGGCAGCAAGCCATCGCATCCCTGTCAATCTCGTCGGCAAGCCGGTCGAGATCACCACCGGCCGGCGGCTGAGCGAAACGGGGCTGACGCGTGAGAGCACCATCGTCATGCTCGATGGCGAACAGGCTTTCTCGAAGATCGACGATCCCGATGCGGAGATCTTCTGGGGCGCCTATCTTGGCACGGAGAACGAAGTGATCCGCTCGGGCCGGCTTGGCGATATCGCTGACGACATCCTCCGGCTCCGGGCCGAAGAGCGCGAGCGGCATGGCTGGATCATGGATATCTATCTCCTGCGCAAGGGACGGGACTTCGAAGAGTAGCCGTCCCCATATCCAACCCCGATCTCGCTTTGCTGCATCCGGCGCGATCATGTAAGACATGGGCCAAAGGATGGTTGAATGCGCAGCGTTGGCGGCAAGATCTTGGAAGCAGAACGCCCTGAGAGAACAGGCATGCACCGTGGCGCCTGCCCGGCGCTCGCAGCCCCCATGCAAACCGGCGATGGTCTGCTCGTTCGCCTGCGGCCAGCGGGCGGCGCACTCACGATCTCCCAGTTCCAGCAGTTGGCCTCGGGAGCGGCGCGACATGGAAACGGTATTCTTGAAATCACCGCCCGCGGCAATTTGCAGATCCGGGGTCTTCAAACCGGCTCCGTTGGGCCGCTGGCAACCGAGATCGATGCTAGCGGCATCATTATACCTGACGGCGTGGCGATTGAGATGTCGCCGCTGCACGGCATCGATTCCGACGAGATCGCCGATGCGGCGGACATGGAAGCGGAACTGCGCAGCAAGCTCGGCGACCTTCTGAGCTCTCCGCACCTTGCTCCGAAACTCTCCATCCTGATCGATGGGGGCGGTCCGTTTTCACTTTCCGCGCTCGTTGCCGATATCCGCATCGTCGCAGAGCCCGCCGGGCAATGGCTGGTCTCAATCGCCGGCGACGAAGATGGCGCGATGCCATTGGCCCTCTGTAGTGCAGATGCCGCCGTCAATGCGGTCGGCGATCTTCTCCAGATGCTGATTGGAGGGGGCCGCCGGACACGCGCCCGAGATATCGACGCAACAATACTGCGCGCCCATTATCCGCAGATCGATAGCATCCGATCTACCCGGCCAGCGCCAAGGAAACCGTCCTTCGTCGGTGTCACGAGACTAGGGAATGGCAGCACGGTACTCGGCGTGCGCCTGACGTTCGGTCAGGCAAGAGCCGCCGATCTGCTCTCCTTTCTCACGTCAGCTGAAAGCGCTGGCGCACGGGAAATCCGGCTGGCCCCGGATCGTGGTTTCTTCGTGATTGGTCTGGCCGAGACGGCAATGCCGACTATTCAAAAAGTAGCCGCCGATCATGGCTTCAGCGTCACGGCGAACGAGCCGACCGAGCAGGTCGCCGCCTGCGCCGGGGCAGGGGCCTGTGCCTCGGCCTTCTACGATACCAGGGCTCTCGCCAGCCGGTTGATCGACCAGGTTCCCGCGCTCTTCGACGGCTCGCTGAAGCTTCACCTTTCGGGCTGTGCGAAGGGTTGCGCGCATCGGTGCGCGGATCTCGCGATTGTCGGTACGGGCGAAGGTTACGGCTTCATCGTCAACGGTCTCGCGGCAGACAGACCCGCTGCAAGGATTGCTGGCGAACGGATCGATTTCGCTATAGAGAGGCTCGCCCGGCTGATCAAAGACAAAAGAAGCGCCGGCGAGTCGAGCGCCGATTGCCTGAAAAGGCTTGGCTCCAACGGCCTCGCCGAGGCGCTGCAACAGGAATAGCAATGCCAGACTACGATTATATCCGCAGCGGAGACGCAATCTACGAGCGCTCCTTCGCAATCATTCGCAGCGAAGCCGATCTTTCGCGTTTCTCGCCCGAGGAAGCCGATATTGCTGTCCGCATGATCCATGCCTGCGGGTTGGTCGAAGCCGCACAGAATTTCGTCTTTTCACCCGATTTCGTCCATGCCGCGCGCATCGCCCTGCAGGATGGCGCCCCGATCTTCTGCGATGCGGAGATGGTGTCGCATGGTGTGACGCGAGCCCGGCTGCCGGCTCAGAACGAGGTGATCTGCACTCTGCATGATCCGCGCACCCACGAGCTTGCCCATCGGACCGGCAATACCCGCTCGGCTGCCGCTATCCATCTCTGGCTCGACCGGCTCCCCGGCAGCGTGGTTGCGATCGGCAACGCACCCACGGCCCTCTTCCATCTTCTCGAATTGTTGCGCGACGGGGCACCGAAACCGGCGGCGATCATCGGCATGCCGGTCGGCTTTGTCGGGGCTGCCGAATCCAAGGATGCGCTTGCGGAAAACTCCTATGGCGTTCCCTATGCGATCGTGCGCGGCCGGCTCGGCGGAAGCGCCATGACGGCGGCCGCCATCAATGCGCTTTCGAGGCCCGGCCTATGAGCGGCCGTCTGATCGGCGTCGGCACCGGGCCTGGCGATCCGGAGCTTCTGACCATCAAAGCGGTGCGCGCAATCGAGGGTGCCGACGTGATTGCCTATTTCGCCAAGCAGGGCAGAAGCGGCAATGGCAAGGCAATCGTCGAGCATCTCTTGAAGCCCGACATAGAACTGTTGCCGCTTTATTATCCTGTCACGACCGAGCTCGACAAGGACGACCCGCTCTACCTGAGCCGCATCACCGATTTCTACAATAGATCCGCCGATGCCGTTGCCCGTCAGCTTGAGGCAGGCCGCACGGTCGCGGTGCTGAGCGAAGGCGACCCGCTCTTCTATGGCTCTTACATGCATCTGCATGTGCGGCTGTCGCAGCGCTACCCGACCGAAGTCATTCCCGGCGTCAGCGCCATGTCCGGCTGCTGGTCGCTGGCGGGCATGCCGATCGTCCAGGGCGACGACGTGCTCTCCGTCCTGCCGGGCACGATGGGCGAGCAGGAGCTGACCCGGCGTCTTGCCGATACAGAAGCCGCCGTCATCATGAAGGTCGGCCGCAACCTGCCGAAGATCCGCCGTGCTCTGGAGGCTGCAGGGCGTCTTGGCGACGCGCTCTATGTGGAACGCGGCACCATGGCAAATGCCGCAATGGTCAAGCTTGCCGAACGCGGCGAGGGCGATGCGCCCTATTTCTCGCTGGTGCTGGTGCCCGGCTGGGAGGCCCGCCGATGAGCGGCCGGCTATTTGTGATCGGCACCGGTCCCGGCAATCCGGAGCAGATGACCCCGGAAGCACTGGCCGCCGTTGAAGCCGCCAATGATTTCTTCGGCTACGGACCCTATCTCGACCGCCTGACGCTGCGCGCCGACCAGACCCGCCATGCTTCCGACAATCGCGAGGAACTGGACCGGGCAGGGGCTGCTTTGGCGCTCGCCACCGGGGGTGCTGATGTCTGCGTCGTCTCCGGCGGCGACCCCGGCGTCTTTGCCATGGCCGCTGCCGTCTGTGAAGCGATCGACAAGGGGCCGGCGGAATGGCGCGGCGTCGATCTCACCGTTCTGCCCGGCATCACCGCCATGCTGGCGGTTGCCGCGCGCGTCGGTGCACCGCTCGGGCATGATTTCTGCGCACTGTCGCTATCGGATAATCTGAAGCCCTGGACCGTCATCGAGAACCGTCTGGCGTTAGCGGCACAAGCCGGTTTTGTCATTGCCCTCTATAATCCGATCAGCAAGGCCCGCCCCTGGCAGCTCGGCAGCGCCTTTGAACTGCTGCGCCGGCATCTGCCGGCCACTACACCCGTCATCTTCGGCCGCGCGGCCGGACGACCCGACGAGCGGATTACCGTGCAGCCGCTTGAAGGAGCCGATGCCGCCATTGCCGATATGGCGACCTGCGTGATCATCGGTTCACCCGAGACCCGGGTGATTGCCCGTGAAGGACAGCCGGATCTGATCTATACACCGCGCTTCATGGCCGGGGAGACGAGATGATCGATCGCCTCGAGCGCCGCTTCCACCGTTTCGACCGACGTCATGATGGCAGCGGGCGCGCGGGCGATCACGACAACCTTGATACCGAGCAGGCGTGCGGCCTCGATCTTGGCATAGGCCGCCATGCCACCGCTGTTCTTGGTGATGACGGCGTCGATACTGTGCTGCCGCATAAGGTCGATTTCGCTCTCGAGCGTGAAGGGACCACGGTCGAGGACGTAGTCGACATCGGCAAGGGCAAGCGGCGGATCGACGGGATCGACGCTGCGCACCAGATAGAAATGCTGTGGGGCGACCTCGGCATGATGGGCGCCCTGTCGTCCGGTCGCCAGAAAGACGCGGCGCGGGGCGGGGCCAAGTGCCGCAATCGCCGCCGGAATATCCGCAACGATATGCCAGTGATCGCCCGGTTCGGGCATCCATTCAGCGCGAACGAGCGCGAGCGCGTGGATACCGGTGCGTTCAGCAGCAACGGCGGCATTG
Source organism: Rhizobium sp. 01T444 (assembly GCF_056398305.1). Classification (NCBI taxonomy): domain Bacteria; kingdom Pseudomonadati; phylum Pseudomonadota; class Alphaproteobacteria; order Hyphomicrobiales; family Rhizobiaceae; genus Rhizobium; species Rhizobium sp. 01T444. The sequence continues at coordinate 33,381 of NZ_JBFTPD010000039.1, read as the reverse complement.
GCCGAAATGCGCTCGGCGAAGGGATGGGTGGCATCGACCAGCAGGTGATAGCCTCCTTCCGTCAGGAATTTCGCCAGCCCCTCCGCACCGCCGAAACCGCCGATACGGACGGGAACCGGTTGCTGGGCGGGAGCCTGCGTGCGGCCCGCCAGCGACAGGAGAATGTCGAACTCTTCCCGCGTGGCCAGTTCTGCGGCGAGCCTGCGCGCCTCGCTGGTGCCGCCGAGGATCAGAATACGGGTCTTCTCCATGTCTGACACTTCCCCTTCCTGCCCGCGCTGGCTCACTCTTATCGGCATCGGCGAAGATGGTCCAGACGGGCTTGGCGAGGAGGCAAAGCGCCGGATCGCTGCTGCACCCGCCGTCTTCGGCGGTGCGCGCCATCTTGAACTTGCCGATAGACTGATCACCGGCGAACGCTTTGCCTGGCAGAGCCCCTTCGAAAAATCGGTCGAGGCGATCGAGGCTCGGCGCGGCACGCCCGTCGTCGTGCTGGCATCAGGCGATCCCTTCCTCTACGGCGTCGGGGCGACGCTGTCGCGCCATATCGCGGCACACGAAATGCACACCATCCCGGCACCCTCCGCGTTCAGTCTTGCTGCGGCGCGTCTCGGCTGGCCGCTGCAAGAGACGGCCTGTGTGTCGCTGCACGGACGCCCGCTCGACCTCATCCGCCCGCACCTGCATGCCGGCAGGCATATTCTGGCGCTGACCTCTGACGAGAAAGGGCCGCAGGCGCTGGCCGACCTGCTTGTCGCCAACCGCTTCCCCGAAACACGCCTGACGGTCCTGGAAGCGCTTGGCGGCGGACGCGAGCGCATCCGTAGCACGACGGCATCGGGCTTCGACCTCGACACGATCGACCCGCTGAATGTCTGCGCGCTGGAAATCGTGGCAGCGCCAGGAGCACGCATCCTGCCTTATAGTTCGGGTCTCAACGACGATCTCTTCGAACATGACGGACAGATCACCAAGCGAGAGGTCCGCGCCGTCACGCTATCGGCGCTGTCGCCGCGCCATGGCGAGCTCCTGTGGGATATCGGCGCCGGTTCCGGATCCGTCGGTATCGAATGGATGCTGGCCGATCCGTCTCTGAAAACAATCGCCATCGAACAGGCGCCGGAACGGGCTGCCCGCATTGCCCGCAATGCCGTCTCATTCGGCGTGCCGCAGCTTGCCCTCATCGAGGGGACGGCACCTGTTGCGCTCGCCAGCTTGCCCGCACCGGATGCGATCTTCATCGGCGGCGGCGGCAGCGAGACCGGCGTCATGGATGCCGCGATCAAAGCATTGAAGCGGGGAGGTCGGCTCGTTGCCAACGCCGTCACGCTGGAAATGGAAGCGTTGCTGTTCGCCGAATATGCGGCGCGCGGCGGCGCACTGACGAAAATCGAAATCGCCCGCGCCGCACCCGTCGGCCGCATGAGCGGCTGGCGGCCGGCCATGCCCGTGACCCAATGGCGCTGGACCAAGGAATAGAAGAATGGTCGTTCATTTTATCGGCGCCGGACCGGGTGCAGCGGATCTCATCACGGTGCGCGGACGCGACCTGATCGGCAAATGCCCTGTTTGCCTCTATGCCGGCTCCATCGTCTCGCCCGAGCTCCTGCAATATTGCCCCTCGGAGGCGCGCATCGTCGATACCGCACCGCTGTCGCTGGACGAGATCGAGGCCGTATTTCTTGATGCCGCCAATGCCGGCCAGGACGTGGCGCGGCTGCATTCGGGCGATCTCTCCGTCTGGAGCGCGGTTGCCGAGCAGATCCGCCGGCTGGAGAAACACGGCATCTCCTATACGATGACGCCGGGCGTTCCAGCCTTTGCGGCAGCGGCCTCAGCACTCGGCCGCGAATTGACGATCCCCGCCGTGGCGCAGAGCCTCGTTCTGACGCGTGTCTCGGGTCGCGCCTCGCCGATGCCGAATGAGGAGACGCTCGAAAAATTCGGCGCGACGGGGGCGACGCTGGCAATCCATCTCGCCATCCATGCGCTGGCTCAGGTCGTGACTGGACTGACGCCGCTCTACGGTGCCGATTGCCCTGTCGCCATCGTGGTGAAAGCCAGCTGGCCGGACGAGCGTATCCTGCGCGGCACGCTTGCCGATATCGAGGAGAAGGTGGCGGCCGAGCCGATCGAGCGCACGGCCATCATCTTCGTCGGCCGGTCGCTTGCATCAGAGGATTTCCGCGAAAGCTCGCTCTACGACCCCGCCTATCAGCGCCGTTTCCGCGGACGCGAATAGGCGTCTCAAACCTTCGCGGCGATATAATCCATGCTCGCCTTCAACGCGGCGCCGGGGTCCTTCAGCATATGGACTTCGGATGCGAAGGGCTCGAAGGAGAAGGGGCCCTTGTAGCTTGCCTGCAGCAAAGCGCGGATCTGGCCGGCATTGCCAAGCCGGTCATCGGCATCGACGAGAACGCGGTGCGGATCACGCATGTCGGCGACGGAAACGGCGGCATCGCTGACGCCGGAAATATGCACGAGCCCCGTCAGATGCGGGAAGAAGGACGTTTCGCCGGCAAGGTGATGGTGGAACGTGTCATGCACCAGCCGGAAGGTCGGCTGCACGCCCAGCGTCTCGATCGCATCGGCCGCTTCCGCCTTGGAGCGCAGCGAGCAGATTTCGAAGCCGAGCGGTTCCACCAGACCGACGATGCCGGCGGCATCGAGCATGGGGCGAAGTGCGGTCAACGACTGGCGCAGATTGGCCTGGCGCTCGCCGTCGACGCGGCCCGTACCGTCATTCTTGGGAACCAGTACCAGCGCCTGCGACCCGACAGCCCTTGCATAATTGATCAACTCACGGGCTTCCCGCTCGCGCATCGCATTCCATTCGTTGAAGCGCTGCAGCGCGTTGATCGAGATGATCGCGACGCCGTGGCGGTCGGCGGCCGCCTTGATGGCTTCAGGCTTTGTACCATCGAGAATCGCATTGCCTGAGAGATCATTACGGATCTCCACCGCGTCGATGCCGAGCGAAGCGGCAAGCGCAAAGAAATACTCGATCGGAAGCGAAGGTGCCGCCATATGGTTCAGCGCGAAACGGATGGATGCCATGCGAAATCTCCTCCTCGCCCCTCATGCGTGAGAAGCATTATGAATGACTAATCCAATCTCTACTGGAATTTGCCGCCCAATCCATCCGCTGGACACTATCAAACTCTATCATCGCTGCTAGATTTTCTGCACGAATGATAGAATTCCATCATTCTCTCAGCATTCCGCAATTCCGGGCGCAAAACCGCTTCGAACTTGTGCTGGAATTGCTCTAGATATTCTCAGGCAGAAAGATCTCGAAGGGCAGGAAGGACTGGCCAGGGATGGTGATCTCGCCCTCTTCCAGCGCGCCGGTCATCAACGCCACCACTTCCTTGCAGAGCGCCGGCAGCGGCGTGCCGATCGCCATGGTGACGATGCCGTCGGCAAGGCCCGCCTTGCTATCGGCGGTGAGTTCGTTGACGATGAGCACGATGCGGCCGCCGATCTCCTCTTCCCGGAATGCCGAGATCGCCCCTTCCATGCCGCCGCCACAGACATAGAGGCCGACGAGATCGGGATGTTTCTGCAGGAGCGTCAGTGTCGCCTCATGGGTGATTTCGGGTGTCTCCAGATTGATCAGCGTTTCGACCACTTCGAAATCAGGCGCCTCCTCGCGAAAATAGGAGCGGAAGCCCATTTCGCGAAGCTCGTGGCCATGAAAACGGTGACTGCCGACGAAGCAGGCGACCTTGCCAGGCCGGCGGGCAGCTTTGGCAATCATCCAGGCGGCGGTACGGCCGACCTTGCGGTTGTTGACGCCGACATAGGCGTCCCGCACCCCTGTCGCGAGATCGGACAGCAGCGAGAAGACCGGAACGCCGCGCGCCTTCAACTCCTCGACGGCTGCCGTCACGGCCGGATAATCCGGCCCGACAAGCGCGACGGCCTGGCTTCGGGCACCCAGCAGCTTGATCTTTTCGATGATGGCGGCGGGCGTAGCCGCAGCGGGATATTCCACTTGCGTCTGGATCCGCGCAGTTGCGACGTTGCGGGCCGCCGTTTCGATCTCGCGGGCAAAGGCCTGGTAGAAGGGCTGCGTCGGCTTCTGCAGCAGGAAGGCTAGCCGATATTGCGGCAGATCCTCAAAGAGGCGCTGCCGGATCAGGCCGATGGCGTGGTAGCCGATCGATTGCGCGGCATCATAGACACGGCGCGCCGTTTCCTCGCGCACCCGATGGCGGCCGTTCAGCACGCGATCGACGGTCGCAACGCTGACGCCGGAGGCCTGCGCGAGATCGGAGATGGTTGGGCGGCGCATAGCTATTCCTGATGGTTTTCAATCATGAATGAAAGCCGTCTTTGATGGCTTTTGATAGAATATATCAAGCCTGCATTGAGCGCCTTTCGAAGTCAACCTATTCTCCTGATCCAAGAGCTGATGAGGAGGAAGCCATGGCTGGCGAGGCAACGAAGCGCGATTACAGCCTCTTGGGAGAGAGCGGCAGGACGGCGGTGGAAACCGGTCTTGCGGCGGCGCAATGGTATCATACCGATATTGCCCGCAAGGAGATGAAGGCGCTGATGCAGCGCTCCGACGACCAGGCGATCCGTGACACCGCGCTCTGGCTCGGCAGTATGGTGATCTTTGCCGCGCTCGGCATTTTCTTCTGGGGCTCCTGGATCGCCGTGCCTTTTTTCCTCGCCTATGGTGTGCTCTACGGTTCGGYCTCCGACAGCCGCTGGCACGAATGCGGCCACGGCACCGCCTTCAAGACGCGCTGGATGAACGATGTCGTCTACCAGATCGCCTGCTTCATGATCATGCGCAATCCGGTGACCTGGCGCTGGAGCCATGCACGCCACCATACCGACACCGTCATCGTCGGCCGCGATCCTGAGATCGCCGTCATGCGCCCGCCCGATCTCTTTCGGCTGATCCTGAATTTCTTCGGCATTCTCGATGCCTGGCATGCCGTCATCGACATGGTCCGAAATTCGGCCGGCATCATCAGTGCGGCGGAAAAGACCTTCATTCCTCAGATGGAGCAGCCGAAGGCGATCCACATTGCGCGTATCTGGCTTGCGATCTACGCCGTCACCATTGCGCTTGCGTTTTACCTGGGCTCGATCCTGCCCCTGATGCTGATCGGCCTGCCGCGCCTCTATGGCGCCTGGCATCACGTGCTGACCGGACTGCTGCAGCATGGCGGGCTTGCCGACAATGTCATCGACCACCGGCTGAACAGCCGCACGGTCTACATGAACCCGATCAGCCGCTTCATCTACTGGAACATGAACTACCACGTCGAACACCACATGTTCCCGATGGTGCCATACCACGCGCTGCCGAAGCTGCATGCGATGATCAAGCACGACCTGCCGGCGCCCAATCCGTCGATCTGGTCCGGCTATAGGGAAATGATCCCGGCTTTCCTGCGCCAGCTTCGCAACGAAGACTATTTCCTGAAGCGGGAACTGCCGGCAACGGCGCGGCCCTATCGCGAGGAATTTCACGCCGAGCTGGCGCCTGCAGCCCAGTAGGCTGCTCAATAGAACAAGATCGAGGGAGGAAAAGAGATGAACGGAAACTGGATCGAAGTTTGCGGCAAGGACGAGATCGACGAGGAAGATGTCATCCGCTTCGATCATGGCGGGCGCACCTTCGCGGTCTATCGCAGTCCGGACGACGAATTCTTTGCGACCGACGGGCTCTGCACCCACGAGCAGATCCATCTCGCCGACGGCCTCGTCATGGACGAGATCATCGAATGTCCCAAGCACAATGGCCGCTTCAACTACAAGACGGGCGAGGCCAAGGGCGCCCCCGTCTGCGTCAACCTGAAAACCTATCCCGTTAAGATCGAAGGCGGCGCCGTCTTCATCGCGATCTGAGGTGCGCCATGGCCCATTTTGTCATCCTGGGGGCAGGGGAATGCGGGGCACGCGCCGCCTTCGCACTGCGGGAAAAGGGATTTGACGGTGAGATCACGCTCGTCGGTTCCGAGTCACACGCTCCCTATGAGCGCCCGCCGCTCTCCAAGGCTGGCCTTGCCGGCAATGTCGATCCCAAATTCATCGCGGCACGGGAGACCTTTGAGGCCGGCAATATCCGCCTGCTGACCGGTATGACGGCAACCAGCCTCGATGCCGCGGTCCATACCGTTATCCTGTCAGACGGCAATCGCCTCAACTATGACCGGCTGCTGCTTGCAACGGGCGCCAGCGCTCGCGCCTTTCCCAATGCGCCTGCTGATAGCAACCATATCCGGTCGCTCCGTACGCACCATGATGCGGTGACGCTGCGCGCCGTGCTGAGGCCCGGCAAGCGGCTTGCCGTCATCGGTGGCGGCTTCATCGGCCTGGAGGTCGCAGCAGCCGCGCGTCAGCTCGGCGCCGATGTGGTTCTCGTCGAAGGGCTGGAGCGCGTGCTGAAACGCGGCGTTCCCGAGGATGTCGCCCATCTCGTGGCCGAGCGCCATCGCGCCGAGGGCGTCGATCTGCGCTGCGGTGTCTCCATCGAATCCCTGACCGAGCGGGAGGGCAAGGCCGTCATCCGGCTTTCCAACGAAGAGACGGTCGAGGCCGACATGGCGCTTGTCGGCATCGGCGCCCGGCCGAATACCGAGCTTGCCGAAGCGGCCGGACTTCATACCGACAACGGCATTGCCGTCGATGATCGGCTGCGCACGTCCGCCGCCGATATATTCGCTGCCGGCGACTGCTGCTCCTTTCCACTCACAATCTATGGCGGCCGGCGTGTGCGGTTGGAATCCTGGCGCAATGCGCAGGAACAGGGCACGCTTGCCGCCGCCAACATGCTGGGCGCCGATGAGCCGGTCTCCGCCGTGCCGTGGTTCTGGTCGGATCAGTATGAGATGACGTTGCAGATAACAGGGCTTGCCGATGGCGCGGTTGCCCATCTGCGCCGCGATCTCGGCGAGGGGGCCTTCATCCTTTTCCATCTCGATGCCGAGGGCCGGCTGATCGCAGCAAGCGGCATCGGACCCGGCAATGCGGTCGCCCGCGACATCCGTCTGGCGGAAATGCTGATTGCCGCACGCGCCCATCCCGATCCGGCCGCGCTGACGGCCAGCAACGTCAAGCTGAAGACGCTTCTCGCCGCCTGACCGCTTCCCCGAATACCGACCCAATGAATACTGGCCCAAAGGATATTGCGATGAAAAAACATAATCGCGCCACGGTCGCCGACCTCCTGGCGCTCAAGGGAAAACGGCAGCTCACGATGCTGCGCGTCACCTCGCTCGATGAGGCGGAAGCGGCGGAAAAGGCCGGCATTGACATGATCTCCGTGCCGCCAACCCTCTTGGGACCGGTCTTTCGCGAGGCGGCCCCCACACCCTTTGCCATTCCCGGCCTCGAATATGGTGACCATGTCTCGGCCGAGGACTATATAGGCGCGGCCTTCAAGGCGCTGAAGGCGGGAGGTGACGCCGTCTATTGCGCCGCAAGCCTGCAGACGATCCGCCGCATGCGCGACGAAGGCATTCCCGTCTGCGGCCATGTCGGACTGATCCCTTCGAAGGCGACCTGGACCGGGGGCTTTCGCGCCGTCGGCAAGTCGGCCGCTAGCGCCTTGGACGTCTGGCGCCAGACGAAGGCGCTGCAGGATGCCGGCGCATTCGCGGCCGAGATCGAGGTCGTTCCCGGCGATGTCGCGGCTGCGATTTCCAACCGCACCTCGTTGCTGATGATCTCCATGGGCGCCGGGCGCGGCTGCGATGCGCAGTATCTCTTCGCCGACGACGTGCTCGGCACGACCAGAGACCACACGCCGCGACACGCCAAGGTCTACCGCAACTTCGCAGCCGAATATGACCGGCTACAGCGCGAGCGCATTGCGGCCTTCAGCGAATTCGTCGAGGATATCCGCTCGGGAGCCTATCCGGAAAAGCGTCATCTTGTCGGTATCGACGAAGCCGAGTTGCGCAATTTCCTGCATCGGCTGGAAGCGGAGGGATAGAAGGCCCTCGGTCGCTGGGGAGAAGAGGAACCCGTCATTGGCATCTGATGCGCCCTGTGTCAGAGAATAGAGCGATCACGAACAGATTCTCAGGCTCTGGTGACGATAGGCTTTGCACATGCGGAATTGATCGCGGTTCTCGTCGCGGTGACGGGCGATGAACCGCGTGTCATGACGATCCAGAGTGGCGATGCGCTTCCATCAGGCCCTTTCGAGATGGGGCATCGCACCCTGCAGTCAGGCCTGCGCGAATGGATCCAGGAACAGACCGCCCATCCCGTCGGTTTCCTCGAGCAGCTTTATACTTTCGCCGACCGCGACCGGAACAACGACATCCAGGGCGGACGCACCATCTCGATCAGTTATCTCGGCCTCGTGAACGAACAGACGGGCGCCGGCCGGCCGGGCTGGCACGGCTGGTATGAATATTTCCCCTGGGAAGACCATCGCGACGGCCGGCCAGCCATCATGGACGAATTGATCGCTCGCCTGCGCCTGTGGGCCGACGCCGATCCTGCCAGGCGCGAATATCGTCATCGCCGCGCCGATTTTACCTTCGGGCTCGATGGCGGCGGTTGGAACGAAGACCTGACATTGCAGCGTTACGAGCTGCTCTATGAGGCGGGCCTCGTCACGGAAGCCGGCTCTAGCAAGAACGACAATCTCGGCCGGCCGATGTTTGCCGACCACCGACGGATTCTCGCGACCGGCATTGCAAGGCTTCGCGCCAAGATCAAATACCGCCCGGTCGTTTTCGAACTTATGCCCGAAAGCTTTACGCTTCTGCAATTGCAGCGGGCCGTCGAAGCGCTGGCCGGCCTGACGCTGCATAAGCAGAACTTCCGCCGCCTGATCGAACAGCAGGAACTGGTGGAGGAAACCGGCGAGGCGACGAGCGAAACCGGCGGCCGGCCGGCCAAGCTTTTCCGCTTCCGCCAGACCATTCTCGAAGAGCGCGCGCTCGCCGGAACGAAATTACCGCTCTCCCGCAATTGACATATGCTCACTGTGAGAATATCTCTGTGCGCAGGATATGCTCAAATCGAGCATAATTGATGGAGCCGGCCATGAACCACCTTGTATCCGCGTCGTCCCTCTATGATCGCGTCAGCCGCGTCATTCCCAAAGCCGAATGGATGATGTTCCAGGACGATGTCGATGCGATCCTCGAGTTGAAGCGCAAGCGCAACGCCGTCATCCTGGCGCATAACTATCAGACGCCGGAAATCTTCCATGGCGTGGCCGATATCGTCGGCGACAGCCTGGCTCTGGCGCGGAAAGCCATCGAGGTCGATGCCGACGTGATCGTGCTGGCCGGCGTGCATTTCATGGCCGAGACGGCAAAGCTCCTGAACCCGGAAAAGACAGTGCTGATCCCCGATATGGGGGCCGGCTGTTCGCTGGCGGACTCGATCACGCCCGAGGATATCGCGCTGCTGCGCCAGGCTCATCCAGGCGTGCCCATCATCACCTATGTCAACACGTCTGCAGCCGTCAAAGCGGCCTCGGACATCTGCTGCACCTCGGGCAATGCCAAACAGGTCGTCGAATCCCTTGGCGTTCCCCGGGTGCTGATGATCCCGGACGAGTATCTTGCCCAGAATGTCGCCAAGGAAACCAATGTCGAAATTATCGCCTGGCATGGCCATTGTGAGGTGCATGAGCTTTTCACTGCCGAAGATGTTCGCCAATTGCGGGAGAACCACCCCGGCGTGACGGTGCTTGCCCATCCCGAATGCCCGCCGGATGTCGTTGCTGAGGCTGACTTCGCCGGCTCCACCGCCGTCATGTCCGATTATGTCGGGCAGAAGAAGCCGGCCCGCGTCGTGCTGCTGACCGAATGCTCGATGAGCGATAATGTCGCCGTGCATCATCCCGATGTCGAATTCATCCGCCCCTGCAATCTCTGCCCGCACATGAAGCGGATCACGCTCTCCAATATCCGMGCGGCACTGGAAGAAAACCGCCACGAAGTGACCGTCGATCCCGCGGTCGCTGTCGCTGCCCGCCGGGCTGTCGAGAGGATGCTGGCAATATGAGCGAGATTGCTGACCAACTCACCGGCCGCACCGTCATCGTCGGCAGCGGCCTTGCGGGACTGATGACGGCGCTGACGCTTGCGCCGGAGCCAGTTGTCATCGTCACGCGCGCTGGCCTCGGCGCTGAAACGTCGAGCGCCTGGGCGCAGGGCGGCATTGCCGCCAGTCTCGGTGCCGATGACAGCGCCGACCTGCATCTGGCCGATACGCTCGCCGCCGGCGACGGGCTTTGCGATCCCGTCATCGCTGCCGGCATCGTCGCCGAGGCGCCGGCCGCGATCGCCGCGCTGGAGCGAGCAGGGGTCGGCTTCGACAAGACGCCGGATGGCAGCTTTTCCCTGGGGCTTGAGGCCGCCCATAGCCGCCGCCGCATCGTGCATGCGCAAGGCGACGGCTCGGGTGCGGCGATCGTGCGTGCACTGGTCGCAGCCGTTACCGCGACACCCTCCATCACCGTGCTCGAAGGGCTGGAGGCCCGCCGCATCCTGACGGAGGAGAGCGGTGTCAGCGGCCTCGTCTGCGCGAGCGAGAATGGCGCCGTCATCCTTCCGACACGGCGGATCGTGCTGGCGACCGGCGGCATTGGCGGCCTCTATGAGGCGACGACCAATCCGACCGGCAATTTCGGGCAGGGCATCATGCTTGCCGCGCGCGCCGGCGCCGAACTTGCCGACATGGAATTCGTGCAGTTCCACCCGACTGCACTTGATTCCCGCCGCCGGCCACTGGCGTTGGTGAGCGAAGCCGTGCGCGGGGAGGGTGCCGTGCTCGTCAATGAGAGCTGCGACCGCTTCATGGCCGGCGTGCCCGGCGCTGAATTGGCACCGCGCGATGTGGTGGCCCGCGCCATCAGCGCCGAACTCGCGCGTGGCGGCAGGGTGTTCCTCGACGCGCGCGCAGCACTTGGCGATCGTTTCGCCACGCGTTTTCCGGTCATTGACGCTCTGTGCCGGGAAGCCGGCCTCGATGCTTCGCGTCAGCTGATCCCGGTGCGCCCTGCCGTCCATTATCACATGGGCGGGGTAGCGACCGATGCTGCCGGCCGCAGCTCCATTGCAGGCCTGTGGCTTGCCGGCGAGGCGGCCTCAACCGGCTTGCACGGCGCAAATCGGCTCGCCAGCAACTCACTACTGGAAGCCGCCATCATGGGAATGCGTGCGGCACGTGACATTCTTGCGACCCCAACCGAAAAACCCTCGACAGCTAAATCCGTAGTAACGCTGCCCGCGGCGGCCGATCCTTCGCCCGTCCGACCGATCGTCTCGCGCCATCTCGGCGTATTGCGCAATGCAGGCGCCATCCATGGCGCCGTCGCAAGCCTGCTGCCGCTTGTCGAAGCCGAGGGGCCGGCTTCCGATCCGGCAATCGTTGCGTTGTTGATTGCCGTCTTCGCGAGCCTTCGGGCGGAATCGCGCGGAGCCCATGCGCGCACCGATTTTCCGCTGAGGCGGGCCGAAGCCGCACGGCGGAAAATGACGCTGAGTGACGTCCTGGAGATTGCCCGGGCGACCGCTTCCCATCCCCTTGCAAGGAGTGCCTGAGATGAACCTCGCTTCCCTTCCGCGCGTCATTGTCGAGCCGCTGGTGCGTGCCGCCCTTGCCGAGGATCTCGGCCTTGCCGGTGATATCACCTCGGCAGCTGTCATCCCGGAAGAGCATCGCTCGACGGTCGTCATGGCCGCCCGCCAGCCGGGTGTGGTTGCTGGTCTCGACGCCGCAGACCTTGCCTTCCAGCTCGTCGATCCCGCCATCACGATGAGGCGGCATCTGTTTGACGGTGCCGCCGTAGAGCCAGGCAGCCTGATCGCCACCATCGAAGGCCCGTCGCGCGGGCTGTTGACGGCCGAGCGCACGGCACTGAACTTCCTCGGCCATCTCTCGGGCATCGCCACAGTGACATCAGGCATCGTCGAGGCGGTCCGCAATACCAAAGCCTCCGTCGTCTGCACCCGCAAGACGACGCCCGGCCTTAGGGCGCTCGAAAAATATGCCGTGCGGGCGGGCGGCGGTATGAACCACCGCTTTGCGCTCAATGATGCGGTGCTGATCAAGGACAATCACGTCGCCATTGCCGGAGGCGTAGCAGAAGCGATCCGCCGCGCCAAGGCCGGCGTTGGCCACATGGTCAAGATCGAGGTGGAGGTCGACACGCTTGATCAGTTGCACGAGGCCATGGGCGAAGGGGTCGATGCCGTCCTCCTCGACAATATGACGTCCGATCAGTTGCGCGAGGCCGTCGGCATCGTCGCCGGTCGCGCCATCACCGAAGCCTCCGGCCGCGTGACGCCGGCAACCGCGCCTGCCATTGCCGCCTCCGGCGTCGACCTGATCTCGGTCGGCTGGCTGACGCACAGCGCCCCGGTTCTCGATATCGGTCTTGATTTCGTCGAAGCCGCTGCCGAAAGCGCGACGCCATTGCGCCGGCTTGTCCAGGATTTCTAAGATGGCTTTGTTTTTCGGGCTGCCCAAACCGCCAGGATGATACAGTAGCCGACCTCGGCCGGCTGCCGTATCAGGTCCAAATTTGCGCCCGTATTTTCTTTAAACCGCCATCAGGATTTGCCCGAAATTCTATCGGCGTTTTTCGCTGGACACAGCCTCAAGCTATTGCAAAGCTCCGCAAGCCCGCTGGAGGAGCGAGGCGAATTGGAGGCAATAGATTTGCAAAAACATGATGTTATTCCGTTGATGGGATTTGGCACCTTTGGGCGCAACGGCAAGGATGGTATCGATGCGATCCTGTGTGCGCTCGAAACCGGCTATAGGCACCTCGACACTGCGCAGACTTATGATACCGAATTCGAAGTCGGCGAAGCGCTGCATCGCTCGGGCCTGAACCGAAACGAGGTCTTCCTGACGACGAAGATCTCGACCGACAATTTCGGTCCCGGCGCACTCGTTCCCTCGCTGGAAAAGAGCCTCGAAGCGCTCAAGGTCGACCAGGTGGACCTGACGCTGATCCACTGGCCCTCGCCCAATGGCCGCATTCCGCTCGAAGTCTACATCACCCAGATTGCCGAAGCGCAGGCCCGCGGCCTGACGAAGCTGATCGGCGTGTCGAACTTCACGATCGCCCTTCTGGAAGAGACCGAAGCACTGCTCGGCAAGGGCAGGATTGCCAACAACCAGTTCGAGCTGAACCCGATCCTGCAGAACAAGAAGCTCGCAAACTACTGCCGGGAAAAGGGAATTCTCGTCACCTGCTACCTGCCGATCGCCCGCGGCATTCTGTCCGACGAGCCGGTGCTGCGCGCAATCGGTGAAAAACACGATGCGACGCCGGAACAGGTGGCGATCGCCTTCGAACTCGCCAAGGGCTATTGCACCATCCCGACATCGGGCCGGCCGGARCGCATCCGCTCGAACTTCAAGGCAAGCTCGATCAGGCTTTCASCTSAGGAARTCKCCCRYATCGARRCCATCGACCGCAATCAYCGMGTCGTSGATCCGGACTGGGGCCCGAAGTGGGACTAGGTTGTTCCGGCGGCCGACGGTTGCGTGCGACCGGGTCGAGCGCGGTCGCGATGATCGCCAAACCAAGCCGCGTGTCGGCGTGAAGGGCAGGCGTTGCTCATGCAGGCAGTCCTTCGTTTTCGCTAGCCGGACTCGACCGCGCGTTCGTCCGACAGGTCGCAGTTGCGGCGCTTGGCCGCTGATTTCAGCCTGTTACATCATTGTCTCAATCGCGTCGTAACGTGCACGATAGTCGGTCTGACAGAGTAATGAACCGCTGCTGCCGCAGTGGCGGAATTGCGGTTGCTTGAGGCTTCGGAGGCGATACAGAACGCCGGTGGCTTCCCGGCATCGAACGCGCAGTGCCCTGATTTGGGCGACGGTTTGGAGATTGGGTGTGAGCGATCGTATCAACGATATTTTTGTCATTGGCGGCGGGATCCAGGAAACCACGGCATTGGACGAATACATCGCGGCGGCGCCGGTTAGCATGGCGGGATGATGCTCCGAAATAGAGCGGCGTCTCACGTCCATATGCAGTATTCGTAAAGTGTGTTGGTAGCAAGCACCGGCGGGAGCGTAAATATTCGATGAAAATATTGCTCCAGCAAAGCAAAAGCGCTTCCCGTTGCCCGCTATTCACTCTAACATCATGTAATCGGTCGGTCCGTTCCAAGCGTTCCGGCTTTTGAAGGTGAGAACCCTGATGGACGGGTCAACCGGGGAAGTGAAAGCGAACAGATTATGTCTGCTCGGCAGGCCGCGATTGTCGGCCGCCGGGACTGAGCTTCCGTTGCCCGAAAAGTCCTATTTCCTGCTGGCAATGTTAGCGCTTTCGGCGGAACCGCTGGTCGACCGTGAAACCATCCGATGCCAGCTATGGCAATCCGAACTTCCCGAAAAACGGGCCGGCAGCCTTCGCCAGCTTCTGTCGCGCATCGACCAGAGCATTCCCGAAGGCCTGCCGCCCTTGCTCACTGCGACACGCACCCATCTCGGCCTAGCGCCCGGCTGGGAGATCGACCTCAATATCCTCAAGCAGAAGGATGTGCTGGGGCCGGACGAAAGCAGCATCCTGCTCGGAGAATTGCTCGAAAGCGTCAAATCACCAACGCAGGGTGCCGAGGACTGGCTGACGTTCGAGCGCCAGCGGATTAACGAAGCGCGCTCGGCGCATCTTGTCCGCCTGTTGGAAAGTCAAGACGAGCGCCCGGAAGAGGAACAGATCGCCTTCGCCAAGCGGCTGATCGAGCTCGACCCCGCCAATGAGATCGCCTGCCGGGCGCTGATGCGCGCCCATGCCCGCATGAATGACCTGCCGGCGGCGCGTCAGGCCTATCTGAAATGCCGCAGCCAGCTCAAGGACGATTTCGATATCGAGCCGGACGAGGCCACGACGGCCCTTGCCCGCGAACTCGGCATCCTGTCTGCGGTACAGCCGGCGGCGGCGGAACGTCCGCATCCGGTGTCGGAATTGCTGATCGATCCGGCCGGCCAGCCGCGCATCGTCATCCTGCCGCCCGAAAGCATCTTTACCGACCCGCTGATGGAGCGCGTCGGCCGCGCGCTGCTCGAAGATGTCACGATCGGGCTCAGCCAGCAGCGCGGCTTCAAGGTGATTGCCGCTCATACAAGCCTGGAAATGCTGAGCCGCGCGCTCGACCCGACGCGCCCGACCATCGGTCCGCTCGACCTGTCCTTCGACTATGCCGTCTATGTGACGATCCAGAGCCGCGACGAGGATGTCTATTCTACCTGCCGGCTGACGCGCACGGCGACTTCCGAAGTGCTCTGGGCGGTTGATATTCCTTTTGCGATGCAAAAAATCAGCGAAGCCTTCAGCCAGCTAACCCGGCGTATCGTGATGACGCTTGCCGATACGATCGAGCGCTACGAACTGGCGATGCCGCTTGGCGACGTGCCGGCTTCCGCCTATCGTCTCTATCTCGAAGGCAAGCGGCTGATTTCACAGACCGACCTGCAGCACCTGCGGCAGGCGCGCAAATGGTTCAAGTCGTCCCTCAGCCGCTACGAACATTTCTCGCCGGCCCATGCCGGCATGTCTCGCGCCCTCGGCATGGAATGGCTGATCCGCGGGATGCGCGATCGGGAACTGCTGGACGAAGCCTACAGCGCCGCAAGGATGGCGCGGCAGACCGACCCGAACAGCGGCCGGGCCTATCGCGAACTCGGCTTCGTGGCGCTCTATCGCCGCCGGTTCGAAGAAAGCCTCGATTCCTTCCAGCAAGCTCAGGATCTCAATCCCAACGATGCCGACATCCTGGCCGATTTCGCCGACGCACTTTCCCATGACGGCGATTTCGACCGGGCCCTCGAGCTCAGCCGCGCTGCCTTCAAGCTCAATCCGCTGCCGCCGGACTATTATTACTGGAACCTCGGCGGCATCCATTTCATGCGCGAAGAGTATGAAAAGGCGATCGATGCGCTGGAGCCGGTGAAGGCAAAACAGGCGACGGCGCGCCTGCTCGCAGCCGCCCATGCCATGGCGGGCGATACTGCGAAGGCTCGGAATTACGCCAAGGTGGTATTGGAAAACTTCCCCGATTTCCGCAGCGAAGGGATCCGTCATTTCGTCCCCGATCGCGATCCGGCCTTCACCGAACCGTTGATAAAGGGCCTGCAACTCGCCGGTCTTCCGTGATACACAGCCTTTTAACGAAGCCTGTAACGCTTAAATGACGCAGGCAATGTTCTTTTTGAATGGTTAACGGCGGTCAGCCGCCCAACCATTTGGAGAGAGATCATGAAAACCGTTGAAACCAACGCTGCAATCCAGGCCCCCACACTCCGTTTCTCTGCTGCTGCCAAGGCAGCCGTCAAGCAGGACCAGCTCAGCGTTTCGGCAAATGGCCTTGAAAGCCTGACGCATGCGCTGAGGTTCCGCTGAGGAATCGATCAGCATGTCTGCTTTGGCCGACCTTGAAACGCTTGCCGCTGACCTCAACAGATCATCGGCAGGCATCAACAGCTACCACGACCGGTCGATGACCCCGGCGCAGACCTTTGCGGCGATCAAGCCGTATCTGCGTGAGTTCGGCATCACCCGCGTCGGACTGCTGACCGGCCTTGACGTGCTGAACATTCCGGTTGCCTTCGCCACAAGGCCGAACAGCCACACGCTGTCGGTCTTCCAGGGCAAGGGCATCGACAAGGAAGCGGCGATGACCTCTGCCGCCATGGAGGCGATCGAGACCCGCATCGCCGAAATTGCACCTGCCGATCTAACGTTTTCCAACCTCGAGACCATGAGGGCCGAACGGGCCGCCATGATCGATCTCGACAGCGTGGCGCGCTGCGCGCCCGAGGAGATCGGCGATGGTCAAATCCCCTGGTGCTCCGGCTTCGATCTTCTTTCGGGCAGCACCACTTTCGTGCCGTGGTGGCTGGTCGGCCTCGACCATCGCGGCGAACGCCCGCCGGGCTTCGAACAATCGAGTGATGGCCTGGCCTCGGGCAATACGCCGGCCGAAGCCGTGTTGCACGGGCTCTGCGAACTCGTCGAGCGCGATGCCTGGGCGCTGACCCAGCTGAAATCTCCTGAACAGCTCAAGCAGAACCGCATCGATCCGCTCGCCTTCGGCGATGCCGTAATCGACGTCTTGGTCGATCGCATCCGCCAGGCCGGCATGCGCCTTCTGCTGATCGACATGACCACCGATATCGGTGTCCCGGCTTTTCTTGCCGTCATCATTCCCGGCAATCTCTCGGACCGCGTCGATGCTCGCTGGGCCCAGGTCTGCGGCGGTTGCGGCTGCCATCCTGATCCGGTGCGCGCAGCTCTTCGCGCCATTACCGAGGCAGCCCAGAGCCGGTTGACGGCGATTGCCGGCAGCCGCGACGATTTTTCACCGAAGATCTACCAACGGATCGACCGCAGCGCCGGCATGCGCCAGGTCGTCGATCTCTGCAACAATGATGCGGCGCTAAAACCCTTCCCGATGCGCCCGCAGCGCCCGATGACGATCCAGGATACGGTCCGCCACATTTCCGGCCGGCTGAGGGCTGCCGGCATCGGCCAGATCATCGCCGTGCCACTGTYACACCCCACCCTTCCGGTTTCGATCGTGCGCGTCATCGTGCCAGGCCTCGAGGTCGATATCAGCGGCCAGTACATCCAGCTTGGCCTGCGCGCGGTCAACGTCATCAGGGAGGCCGCGGCATGAAGATCCTCTTCGTCGGTCCGAGCCTTGCAAGCGAGATTGCTGATGCCCGCAGAAAGCATCCCGATATCGATTTCCGCCCGCCTGCCGCCTGCGGCGACATTCTAAAAGCCGCGCAGGAGGGGGCGACAGCAATCGGTCTCATCGACGGCCATTTCGGCGATCTGCCGTCCGTCTGGCACAAGGAAATCCTCTTTGCTTTGGAAAAGGGCATTGCCGTTGCCGGCGGTTCCAGCATGGGCGCGCTGCGCGCTGCCGAATGCGCCGCCTTCGGCATGGTCGGCATCGGCTCGATCTTCGACGATTACGAATCCGGCGAACTCATCGATGATGAGGCAGTGGCGCTCGTCCATGCACCGCAGGAGCTTGGCTGGCTGCCGCTTTCCGTTCCCTGGGTCGATTTCGAGCCGACGATCGAAGGTCTCTATGCGAAGGGTGAGATTACCGTCAGCGAACGCAAGAAGCTGCTGCTCGCTGGCCGCTTCCTGCATTTCTCGGAACGGACCTATGCCAAGGTGGTCGAAGAGTCTCACTTTGCCCGCAAACCGCGGCGCGAGCAGATCCTGGCGGCGATCCGCGCCAATCGCGTCGAGCGCAAGCGCACCGACGCAAGGCTCGTGCTGGAATGGCTGCAAAAGGGAGACTTTGCGTCAGCCAAGCGTGATTGGAGCTTTGCTGCGACCTCGCATTTCGAAGTGCTGCAGGCCGAAGTCACGCAGCAGACGCAGCCTGTAACGCTCGAATAACGGTTCCAAGCCCAAGGTAACCTGCGTGGGGATATGACTGTTGTCGAGGGCCAAAACAATGTTCGAAAAAAGGGACCATGGTGCAGGCAGGGAATACGCAAGACTCTTCCGGCTGCTATCGGCAGCCAAGGACGAGGCTGAAAAACTTCAGCTGCGCAATCTCATGCACCTAACTAACATGGCGTTGCTACAGGTGGTCATCGATTGGGACGGCATCGATCCGGATAGGGAACTCGATGCGAACCTCGAAAAACTCGTCGGCAGCAAAGCTAAGATCGCAATGAAGGACGCTGGCGAAAATCTGATCGTGATCGATCGCCATTAGCCCTGATGCAGGGTGCGACTGAGCGCTAGAAAATCAGGCCGACGCGTTATTCGGCAGCGTCGACTTCAGTCTGCTCGGTGCTGGCAATCGCCTGGACGAGCTTTAGGATTTTCTTGCGAAGCTGCTCGTTCTTGATAGAGAAAAAGGCAGCGTTGAGCTGGACGCCTTCACGCGAAATGATGAATTCTTCGCTTGGAGCGGGATTATCGTTTGCGTTGGCGGCGGGCGCCGTCAGGTCGTCGAAGAAGGTCCTGACATCGACGCTGAGCGCGCCGGCGATTTCGACGAGCATGCTGGCAGAGACGCGGTTGGAGCCCTTTTCGTATTTTTGTATTTGCTGGAAGGTCACGCCAACACGATCGCCCAACTCCGTCTGAGAAACCTTTCTCAGCAGGCGCTGTATACGGATCGTCTTGCCGACGTGAACGTCTACGGAATGCGGTTCTTCTTTCATCTGATATTCCCTCCTGCGAAAACCGGGCCGACAACTTACACGGCCGGTAACAACAACTTTTAGCCGAGTTAGTTCAACCTAGCAATTGCTTGGATGTAGTTTAGGCTGGGCCAAAACATCGCGCCAACCGAGAGCCCCTCCGGATTGCACGTGGCGACAGATCACTTCAAGCGGGAATCCGGCAGAATTGAACCCTAAAAGGGCGGAGCTGAGTGAAACTCAGAGCATCCACAGACGCTGTGCATTGCCGTGAAGGAGCCTCGAACGCTCCGTTTCCGCGGTGCCTGACAGCACTGCCTGGGTGGCCGCGACCCAGGTGGAAAGGCCGTTCGCCAGCGTGCAGACAGGCCAGTCGCTGCCCCAGACCACACGATCCCAGCCGAAGCTCGATATGACGTGCTCGATATAGGGCCGCAGGTTTTCCGCCGTCCAGGTTGCCGGATCGGCATTAGTGACGATACCGGAAATCTTGGCGACGACATTCGGCCGGCGGGCGATTTCGGCAATGCCGCGGCTCCAGGGCTCGAAGGCTTTCGACTTAATATCCGGATTGCCACAATGATCGAGGATGAACTGCACATCGGGGGCGGCATCGGCGAGCGCAACCACCCTGCCAACCTGATGCGGCAGCGTGCAGAGGTCGAAGGTCAGGCCGGTGCCTGAGAGCCTTCTGATGTTCTCGCGGAAGAGCACACCTTCCGAGACATCGTCAGGCACCACATGCAGCACGCGGCGAAAGCCCTTGACGAAGGGATCGGCTTTCTGGCGCTCCAGATAGTCGGCGAAACCGTCTTCTTCCGGCCGGCAGGAGACGACCGCGCCAGCGACCAGATCGCCGAGGCGGCTGATATAATCGGTCTCGGCCTGCATGATGACCGGATCGACATCCACCTCCATGTGCAACACCTTGGTAATGCCGCAGCGTTTGGCTTCGCTCGCATAGGTCTCGTAGAGAAAATCGCGGTCGAGGGCCGGCACATCGGCAAGCCAGGGATAATTCAGCGCCGACCGGTCGATGACGTGCAGATGGGTATCGATAAACACGCTCTTCTCCTCCAAAGAGTGGTTGGCAGAACCTATCGTTGGTGAATGAATTATTCAAATTGAAATTCTGCTGGATCTTAACCCGGCAGGGAAATCGTTGCGCCGGCGAGCGCCGAAAGCTCAGCCGCCGTCTTCTGCACCATGCCGATCGCCTGGCTGATATCGGGCGCTGCCGGCGCATTTACCAGCGCGATATAGGGGCAGGTCAGCGCGGCAATACCGCGCCCATCAGGCCCCAGGACCGGTGCCGAGAGATTATAGACGCCGGCCGTCTGGGCGCTTGCCATGATTTCATAGCCGCGCTCGCGGATTTGGTTCAGCCGCTCGTAAAATTCCGGGCCGAGATCGGCGTCTTTGCGGGTGCGCACATGTTCCGAGATCATCATCGCGCGCTCTTCGTCGCTGCGGAAGGCAAGCAGCACATGGCCGGAGCCGGTGTCGAAAAGGCTGATATGGGAACCGACGCGGATCGACAGGCCCCAATAGTCCGGCGCCTCCTGCTGGGCGATGACGACGGCAGCGCCCCGGTCGAATACGGCAAGATGATTCGCCTGGCGCGAGCGCTGGGCGAGATCGCGCATCAGCGGCGTCGCATAGGAGGCAAGGCGGCGCACCGGCGCATGCAGCTGCGCCAGGCCAAAAAGCTTCAAGGTCAGAGAATAACGGTCGCCATCGAGCCGCGTCACGTAACCGCGCCTCACGAGACGGTCGAGCATTCGATAGAATTCGTTCGGGCTGCGCTCCAGCCGCTTGGCGATTTCCGCCTGCGTCAGGCCGCTGTCGACGCTGGCCAGAAGTTCGAGAATATCAAGACCCTTGTCGAGCGCCGGAGCGCGATAGCGATCTGACTCGTCGGTCTCCATTCTTCCCCCCTGTGAATATCATTCTGCATATACGCAGACGGGCAGACGGAAAAGAAAAAGTTCGCGCTTGACCATGAGGCTATCGTCTGTTTGTCTATAAACAGACAAATTAAAAGTGAGGACATTTTTCGGCATATTCTCACGCCGAACGATCGCAATCCCCGGAAAGGCTCGCCAAGGCGAGACAAAAATAAGATAACGGGAGAGGGAGGAAGGCCATGCAATGCATGGACATCGTGATTGCCTGCACAAAGGTGGCATCGCCTTGCAAGGCACGTGGCCGAACGCGGCCGTCATCCCGACTGATCCTTTTGAGATAGATTTCAGTACCACGCCAGCGCGCGAAAAATCCCCAAAGAGGCCATGACATGACAAGCAATCTTTCCGGCAAGACCGTTCTCATCACCGCAGCCGGTCAAGGCATCGGCCGCGCCTCCGCGCTTGCCTTCGCCGCTGCCGGCGCCAGGGTGCATGCCACCGACATCAATACCGACGCGCTGGCGACCCTTGCGGCGGAGAGCAAGATTTCCACCCGCAAGCTCAATGTGCTCGAAGACGAGGCGGTCAAGGCGCTGGTGGCCGAAATTGGCGCCGTCGATGTGCTCTTCAATTGCGCCGGTACCGTCCATAACGGCTCCGTGCTCGACATGAAGGATACCGATCTGGAATTTGCCTTCGATCTCAACGTCAAGGCGATGATCCRCACCATCCGCGCGGTGCTGCCGGGCATGCTGGAGCGCAAGGATGGCGCGATCATCAACATGTCCTCGGTCGCCTCGAGCATCAAAGGCGTGCCGAACCGTTTTGCCTACGGTGTGACCAAGGCAGCCGTGATCGGGCTTACCAAGTCGGTCGCTGCCGACTACGTGACGCAGGGCGTGCGCTGCAACTGCATCTGCCCCGGCACCGTGGAAAGCCCTTCGCTGCAGGACCGCATGCGCGCACAGGGCGACTATGACACGGCGCGCGCCGCCTTCATCGCCCGCCAGCCGATGGGCCGCCTCGGCACGCCGGAGGAGATCGCCGATCTCGCCGTCTACCTCGCCGGTGCGACCTACACTTCCGGCCAGGCCTACGCCATCGACGGCGGCTGGACGATCTGAGCTTTTGCATGGCCGGCTTCTTCCAAGGAAGGATACCGGCCCCTCAACGGGAAGACATCATGACCCGCATCACCGACCTCCGTGTTTTCGACCTTCGCTTTCCGACTTCGCAAAGCCTCGATGGTTCCGATGCGATGAACCCGGATCCGGATTATTCCGCTGCCTATGTGATCCTGGAAACCGACAAGCACGGGCTGGCCGGCCACGGCCTGACCTTTACCATCGGCCGCGGCAACGACATCTGCTGCGCGGCGATCGAGGCTATGCGGCATCTCGTCGTCGGCACCGAACTTTCAGAGGTGCTGGCCCATCCCGGCAAATATTGGCGGCATTTGACCAGCGACAGCCAGCTGCGATGGATCGGTCCTGAAAAGGGCGCGATCCATCTGGCGACCGGCGCGATCGTCAATGCCGTCTGGGATCTGCTTGCCAAGGAGGCCGGCAAGCCGGTCTGGCGCCTCGTTGCAGACATGCCTGCCGAAGAGATCGCCGATATCGTCGATTACCGCTACCTCACCGACGTGCTGACGCGCGATGAGGCGATCGCCATCCTGAGACAGGCCGAAGCCGGCAAGGCCGAGCGCATCGCCACGCTCGAAAAGGAAGGCTATCCCTGCTACACGACCTCGGCCGGCTGGCTCGGCTACGAGGACGAGAAACTGCGCCGGCTCTGCCAGGAAGCGATCGATGCCGGCTTCAACCACATCAAGATGAAGGTCGGCCGCGACCTTGAGGACGATATCCGCCGCCTCAGGATCGCCCGCGAGGTGATCGGCCCGGACCGTTACCTGATGATCGACGCCAACCAGGTCTGGGAGGTCGGCCAGGCGATCGACTGGGTCAACCAACTCTCTTTCGCCAAACCCTTCTTCATCGAAGAGCCGACGAGCCCCGACGATGTTGCCGGCCACCGCAAGATCCGCCAGGGCATAACACCGGTAAAGGTCGCGACCGGCGAGATGTGCCAGAACCGCATCATGTTCAAACAGTTCATCGCCGAAGGCGCGATCGATATCGTCCAGATCGACTCCTGCCGCATGGGCGGGCTGAACGAGGTGCTGGCCGTCCTGCTGGTCGCCGCCAAATTCGGCCTGCCGGTCTGGCCGCATGCCGGCGGTGTCGGGCTCTGCGAATATGTCCAGCACCTGTCGATGATCGATTATGTGGCGGTGTCGGGCACCAAGGATGGCCGTGTCATCGAATATGTCGACCACCTGCATGAACATTTCCTCGATCCCTGTATCATCAAGGACGCTGCCTATATGCCGCCAACCCGGCCAGGCTTCTCGATTGAAATGAAACCGGCCTCGATTGCCGGCTACACATTCCGCGGCTAGTGCAGGCGGCCTCGATACGAGGATGGCTTCCCCGGCTCTCTGCTGGGGATAGAAGCATGCCAATCATTGCAGAAACGTCCCGGATGCTTTATAAGAAGAGTATATGGAGATGGGCTCGAAAGAGCCATCTTCGCGAGCTTCGGACAGCCCGTTCGGTGCGTTTACAACTCGCTGTTTTTTCTCACATTTTTCAGCGATACGGAATCTATTTCGCAGATCGATTCCGTCACACCCCTGTTCGATTTTGGGACATCCTGTCGTCGAAAACGGCGTCAGGCAGCCTTTCGCTTGTATTCACTTTCCAGGCGGACGTTGGCGCGCGATCTCGTCTTCCGGGTGTCGAACACACAAGCGCGCCTTCCGTCTTCGTCAACGCTCAGGGGATCGCGGGAACAGGGCCGCCTCGCCCTTCGTCATCAGATCCTTTGCCGGCAAAGATTAGGAATCGATAATAACTGATTCTTCTCAATGGGATGCGCCACGGGCCGACCGCGGGATCAAAACATCAGCTTAGCCGCATCGATGGAAAAAATGATGTAAGGATGGCACAGCATTACAAGCCGAATGAGATTTCTGTTAACTGGCGGAGATATCAAGGGAAATTGTAATCCTTCTGTCGTAAACTCATGAACGTGACCGCTGCCGCTAAAACCCTGTTCTGCTGGAGTAGCTTGCCAGAATCGCTGCGATCGGTAATCGTCACGGATAAACAGCCGTTTCTGGTGTTTTTCCGTGATGAAAGATTAGAGCGTGAGCAAGCCACAAAGGACTTCTCGGACCCTTCAGCGTAGCGTCGATGAGACGATCGGTGCCCATGCGTCGACGATCAGTTCGCAGTTGCAGGCGATCAGCGAAGCCCTGTTTCCCCCGACCGCCAGCAAGACGCTGCGCCGCTTCACATCCGGCGAGGCGGCCAAGCTGATCGGGGTCTCGGATTCGACCTTGCGAAAGATGACGCTTGCCGGCGAAGGCCCGCAGCCCGATGTCGGCACCAACGGCCGGCGCCTCTATTCCTTGCGCCAGCTCAATGAGTTGCGTGCCCTGCTTGCAGCCTCTGCGCGTGGACGCGAGGCGTATGACTTCCTGCCGCGCCGCAGGGAGAACGAACATCTCCAGGTCATCGCCGTCACCAATTTCAAGGGCGGATCGGGCAAGACCACGACATCGGTGCATCTTGCGCAATATCTTGCGCTGCAAGGCTACCGCGTGCTCGCCCTCGATCTCGACCCGCAGGCCAGCATGTCCGCCATGCTCGGCGTCATGCCCGAGACCGATGTCCGTTCCAACGAGACACTCTATGCGGCGATCCGTTACGATGAGGAGCGACGCCCCCTCTCCGAGGTCGTGCGCAATACCTATTTCGACGGCCTGGATCTCATTCCCGGCAATCTCGAACTCATGGAATTCGAGCATACGACGCCGCGCGCGCTGATGCGCGGCTCCCGGGATGGCGAAGGCGTGTTCTTCATGCGCGTCGCCAAGGCGCTCGACGATGTTGCCGAGAACTACGACGTCGTTGTCCTCGATTGCCCGCCGCAGCTCGGTTACCTGACCTTGAGCGGCCTTTGCGCAGCAACCTCGATGATCGTCACCGTGCATCCGCAGATGCTGGACGTGGCCTCCATGAGCCAGTTCCTGCTGATGACGCATGACCTTCTCTCCGTCGTGCGCGAAGCAGGCGGCGAGCTCAATTACGATTTCATTCGATATCTGCTCACCCGCTACGAGCCGCAGGATGCGCCGCAGACGAAGGTCGCGGCCCTCTTGCGCAATCTGTTCGACGATCACGTCATGATCAATGCGATGGTGAAATCGGCAGCGGTCTCCGATGCCGGCCTCACCAAGCAGACGCTTTACGAGATCGGCCGCGAGAACCTGACACGCTCGACCTATGACCGGGCCATGGAAGCCCTCGATGCTGTCAATGGCGAGGTCGAGACGCTGATCCGGCAAGCATGGGGGCGCACATGACGTTCTGCCCGACCGACGCCGATCTATCAGGTTTCAGCGGTACACCCGATCTGTTGGGAGCTCCCAACAGAGGCTGCCACCGTCTGAGCGCCTGGCAAAAGTCCCTCCATCTGTCGGTAGCCCACAAGCGTGTTGGGAGCTCCCAACTGCGCTCTTCCGGCTTACGAGCTCTTGACTGGAAAGGAGAGAATTGATGAGCCGACGCGATACCGTCAATTCGATCTTCATGCGCAAGGCTGATACGCCGGCGCCTTCCGCCGGCGTCGAGAAGAACCCGGACCGCGTGCGCACCGGCGCCGTCTCAGCCATGGGTGCATCGCTGCAGGAAATGACGGAAGCTGCGCGTACCGCCGGCCGGCTGCAGGCGCAGATTTCCTCCGGGTTCTCCGTTCTTGAAATCGACCCGGCGGATATTTCCAATTCCTCGATCAGCGACCGTATCCCGGTCGAGCGCGATGTCGATTTCGATGCACTGGTGACGAGCATTGCCGAACACGGCCAGAAGGTACCGATCCTGGTGCGTCCCGACCCTGAAATGGAAGGGCACTACCAGATTGCCTATGGCCGTCGCCGTCTGCGTGCCGCGGCAAAGCTTGGGCTCAAGGTCAAGGCGATCGTTCAGAGCTTGAGCGACAACGAACTGGTGATTGCCCAGGGCAAGGAAAATCTCGACCGGCAGGATCTCTCCTTCATTGAGAAGGCGCTGTTTGCCCACCGTCTGGAAGAAGCAGGCTACCCGCGTGATGTCATTATAGCAGCACTCTCGACCGACAAGGCCGATCTCAGCCGTTACCTCTCGGTCGCCCGTGGCGTACCGCAGACAGTGATCCTTGCGATCGGGCCGGCACCGAAGGCAKGCCGCGCCCGATGGTTGGCACTTGTCGATGCTGTCTCTTCCTCACCGATGAAGGTCGAGGCGATCATTGAGGACGATGCCTTTGCCGATCTAGACAGTGATCAGCGCTTGCAGCGTGTGCTGTCGAAAATGACGGCGCGCGATACGAAGAAAGCTGCCCGCGATATCTGGAAAACACGGCAAGGACAGAAGGCAGCGCAAATCGAGCGCTCCGGCAACAAGACGCGCATTACTTTCGATGAGCGCATGGTGCCTGAATTTGCCGATTATCTCACCACCCGGCTGGATGAGCTCTTCGACGAGTTCGGCGCCGTCAGGTCACAACGATAACTGTTGGCGGGTTAAGCCGCTGACGAGGATTTGACTGTTAGGAAAAGGAGCCAATAGGCAAAGAAAAAGGCCCCCGAACAAACATCCGGAAGCCCTCTTCTCTCGTTTAGCACCTAGAGAATCGCACTTCCCGGAATCGCTGTCAAGGTTTTTGAACGCCGTTTTGGCGGGCGCCGATGATTTGCCTTTGTATAAGGTGAACCACGATGAATACGGGATTTGTGACGACGCCTTTCGGGCGGCGGCCGATGTCGCTTGCCTTGATGAGAGGTCAGCTTCAGGCCGAATCAGTTAAACCAGATAAGTCCGTGGACAAGTGGAAGGTGTTTCGCGACGTCTGCGAAGCACGCCCGCTGCTCGACATTTCTGATCGCACACTCGCTGTGCTGAACGCCCTTCTCTCCTTCTATCCCGAGAACCATCTCTACGGGGAGGCGAGCATGGTTGTCTTTCCATCCAACCGGCAGCTGATAGTACGGGCGCACGGCATTGCAGTCACCACGCTGCGCCGGCATCTCGCGGCTCTTATCGACGCCGGGCTGATCATTCGCAAGGACAGTGCCAACGGAAAACGTTTTGCCCGCCGCAAAACCTCCGGTGAGCTGGAGGATGCCTATGGTTTCAGCCTGGCGCCGCTTCTTGCCCGCAGCGAGGAACTCGCTGCCATGGCTCAAAAGATCGAAGCCGAYCGGATAGCACTCCGGCGAGCGCGCGAGCGACTGACGATCTGCCGCCGCGACGTCCGCAAACTGATCGACGCCGCAATCGGGGACGCCGTTCCCGGCAATTGGGACGAGATCGAGGCTGCCTATGCCCGTCACCTCGCATGCCTGCCTCGCACTCCCAAAGCTTCCGATCTGGACAGCGTGCGGCTGAAGTTCGAAGAACTACGCACCGACATCGTCAATCTGTTGACGAATTTCGATAATTTCAAAAAAACGACCGCCAGTGTGGTCCAAAATGAACCGCACATACAGAATTCAGATATAGACTCTCTCGAATTAGAATCTTTACCGGTGGTGCAAGTGGAAACGCTGGAAGTCGCGACAGAGAGGGCTCAGTCAAACGGATCGCAGAAGATATTCCCTCTCGCCCTCATCCTGCAGGCATGCCCGCAAATCAGCGATTATGCTCGGGAAGGGCCGATCCGAGGCTGGCGCGATCTCGTGACCGCTGCCGTCATCGTACGGTCCATGTTGGGGATCACCGCGGAGACCTATCAGGCAGCTTGCGAAAGCCTAGGCCGGGAAAATGCCGCTGTCGTTATCGCCTGCATGCTGGAACGGGCAAGCCATATTAACTCACCAGGCGGCTATCTGCGTGACCTGACCCGTAAGGGAGCGCGAGGAGAGTTCTCGCTTGGTCCGATGCTGATGGCGCTGGTACGGCAGAACAGTCCGGTTGCGCGCAGGGCATGAACACTTTCGTGAAACCAGGCGATAGCTGCGCGCCGTGACCGTTCATTCATATGGACATGGCTGCTAAAAGACGGCAATCGTCGTTTTGGTAGCTGTCATTGGAGCCATTGGAAGACGCATCGTTTTTTGGATGAAGAACGGGTGCCAGAAATGAAGGCTAGATTAACTTCCACAATGGACGAAAAGACATTTCGTCTCAATGGCTTAGTTGAAGCGTAGTTTTGGAAACGGTGGCGGAATTGCCGCAAATGCCTGAAAACCAACGTATAAAGCGCCCGAGGCCGAAAAGCCACGTTGACGCGAATTGGCCGCAGACGATAGGGCAAGTCAGGCCATCGCAGGCCAGAAGAGTATGGGAAAGTGAGGACGGACTTGAAACGGGCAGTGGATCTTTTTCTGGCTCTGGTGGCATCCCTGATCCTGATCATTCCGATCGGGGTCGTAGCGCTTTGCGTGCGCCTGACCTCTCCGGGACCGGCACTTTACTGGTCGAGCCGGGTGGGGCGCCGCAACGAGATCTTCCGGATGCCGAAATTCCGCAGCATGCGGATCGACACGCCCACGGTCGCCACGCATCTTCTCGACGATCCCTCCCGCTATTTGACACCGATCGGCGGTTTCCTGCGCAAGTCGAGCCTCGATGAATTGCCGCAGCTCTGGTGCATCCTGAAGGGCGATATGAGCTTCGTCGGCCCACGCCCGGCGCTCTATAATCAGGATGACCTGATCGCCCTACGCACGGCCGAAGGCGTCGATGCGCTGCTGCCAGGGCTGACAGGTTGGGCGCAGGTAAACGGGCGCGACGAACTGCCGATCCCGGAAAAGGTGAAGTTCGACGTTGATTATCTGCAACGCCGCTCCTTCTTCCTGGATATGCGCATTCTGGCAATGACTGTCGGCAAGGTATTGGGCAGTAAGGGCATAACCCATTGAGGCTACTACCCAAGGTTATAAACAGATTGCGTACGCGACTACCGATTATTCGGTTGCACTTGAGATCGAAAAGGACAAGAAGAAGTCAGGCGGGAATGATGGGTGGGCAGTATAAACATGCATGATGATCCTTCAAATGACGGATCAAAGACCAGCCAGTCCTGGATGTCGATGCAGGCACTGGTCGGACCGCTCTTGGCAATGCCGCGTCCGGCCAAGCGCATTCTTGCACTGATCGTCGATTCCAGCCTCTGTGTGCTCACCATCTGGCTTGCATATTGTTTCCGTCTCAATGAATGGACGGTGCTGACGGGCGTGCAATGGCTCGCAGTTCTCGTGTCGCTGTGTCTTGCGCTGCCGATCTTCGTCGTCATGGGCATGTACCGGGCGATCTTCCGTTATGCCGGCATTGCCGCCTTCCTGGCGGTGCTGAAGGCGATCGCGATCTATGGCGTTGCCTTCGCGACGATCTTCACCGCGCTCAGCGTTCCCGGCATCCCGCGTACCGTCGGCATTCTGCAGCCCTTCCTTCTGTTGATCGCGATCGGCCTTTCGCGCCTCGGCATCCGCTACTGGCTCGGCGATACTTATCAGCGCATCCTGCACAAGGGCGCGATGGCAAAAGTGCTGATCTATGGCGCGGGCAGTTCCGGCCGCCAGCTTGCCGCCGCATTGACGAACAGCGCCGAACTCAATGTCGTCGGTTATCTCGATGACGATCCGAAGCTCAAGGGCGGCATCATGGGCGGCCTGTCGATCTATGATCCCGCCGACCTGCCGGAGATCGTCCAGACGCTGAATGTCCACAACGTGCTTCTGGCCCTGCCCTCGGCAACGCGACAGCGCCGCAACGAAATCCTTGAGCAGATTCGCAAGGCGCGGGTGAATGTGCGCACGCTGCCGGATCTGACCGCTCTCGCGCAGGGCCGCATTGCCGTTTCCGATATTCGCGAGCTCGAAATCGAAGATCTGCTCGGACGCGAGGCCGTGGCGCCGCGCCAGGAGCTTCTCGACAAGGCGACACTTGGCAAGGTGGTGATGGTGACAGGCGCTGGCGGCTCGATCGGCAGTGAACTCTGCCGCCAGATCCTGCGCTGCGGGCCGACGCACCTCGTCCTCGTCGAGCAGAATGAATACGCCCTCTATGCAATCCATGGCGAGTTGTTGAAGCTTTCGGAACTCTATGAACAGAAGGTACAGATCGTGCCGATCCTCTGTTCGGTGCGCGATCGCGACCGCATGGAACACATCATCATGAGCTGGCGGCCGCAGACGCTCTATCATGCCGCCGCCTACAAGCATGTGCCGCTCGTCGAGCAGAATGCCGTGGAAGGCATCAAGAACAATGTCATGGGCACGCAGATCACCGCACAGGCGGCGGAAAAATATGGCGTGTCGAATTTCGTGCTGATCAGCACCGACAAGGCGGTTCGCCCGACCAATGTAATGGGCGCCAGCAAGCGGCTTGCCGAAATGGTGCTGCAGGCGCTATCGGCCGAAAAGCTGGCCGGCACGCACACCAATTTCTCCATGGTCCGCTTCGGTAATGTGCTGGGTTCCTCCGGTTCCGTCGTACCGCTGTTTCGCCAGCAGATCAGGGATGGCGGCCCGGTGACGCTGACCCATCCCGACATCACCCGCTACTTCATGACGATCTCGGAGGCCTCCCAGCTCGTCATTCAGGCAGGCGCCATGGCCGATGGGGGCGATGTCTTCCTGCTCGACATGGGCGAGCCGGTGCGCATTGCTGATCTCGCCCGTCGGATGATCGATCTTTCGGGCCTGACGGTTCGTAGCGACGAAAATCCCGAAGGCGATATCGAGCTGTCGGTCACGGGCCTGCGCCCCGGCGAAAAGCTCTATGAGGAATTGTTGATCGGCGACAATCCCGAGACGACGCAGCATCCGCGCATCATGAAGGYGCGCGAGGATTTTCTCTCCTGGCCGGAGCTTTCCAAGCGCTTGAAGGTTCTCGATGCAGCCCTCGACCGCAACGACATACCAGCCGCCCGCCTAATGCTCGCTGAACTCGTCTCTGGCTATGCCTCGACCGG
This sequence comes from Rhizobium sp. 01T444, assembly GCF_056398305.1. Lineage (NCBI taxonomy): Bacteria > Pseudomonadati > Pseudomonadota > Alphaproteobacteria > Hyphomicrobiales > Rhizobiaceae > Rhizobium > Rhizobium sp. 01T444. The sequence goes on along the minus strand of NZ_JBFTPD010000039.1, from coordinate 2,311 downwards.
CGAGGTGACGGATCTGGCGCTGAGCGCTGCCGAGGCCACCTCGGCAGCGTGATCAAAGCACGGCTTTGCGCGAGCGGGCCGTCAACGGGGAGCCGACCGACACCTTCGATTGCGAGGTCGCTGCCGTCTTCTTCGCCAGGCTGCAACTGGCATGTCGCTCCTTGCCCGTGACGACGGCGGAGAGACGGCGGTGATGGCTGTTCGCAAGCCGCGGAAGTCTGCCCTCGAGGGGCAGGACCTGCGAGCGTCGCAGCGGGTGAGCTGCTGTATCCGATCCCTATATCAGCGCAGGGGATACAGCTGGACGGACCCATGCGCTGGTCACAAGACCGCTCAGTCGACGAAGTCGACGACGACGCCGGGCTTCACCATGCTGGCAAGTTCCTCGACATCCCAGTTGGTCAGCCGCACGCAGCCGTGCGAACCAGCCTTGTCGATCAGCGAAGGCTCCGGCGATCCATGAATGCCGTAGGTCGGCTCGGAAAGGTCTATCCACACCGTCCCGACCGGGTTGTTGGGTCCGCTCGGCAATTCTAGCAGTTTCTTGTTATGGCCCTGCTGAAAATTTACTTTGGGATTATAGACGTATTTGGGATTACGAGCGACACCGTTTACCTTGTGCCGGCCCGCAGGCGAGGGGTTGTCGTCGCTGCCGATCGTTGCCGGGTAGACTGCCAGAACAGATCCGTCTTCGCCAAAGGCCAGCACCTCGCCGCTTTTCCTGCGGGCTTCGATACGCTTGGCCTTCCCCTTTCTCGGCGTACCGATGACCGCAATGGAAATCGTTTCGCCGGGGGTGAATTGGGCCCCAGGGTTCAATGCTTTCAGCAGGTCGATATCCATATGAAAGCGCTCGGACAGCCGCTCGGCGACGCTTGTGTAGCCGAGATGTGTCATCCTCGCTTGCTTTGCGTAGTCCTTCGGAATGTTCTCGACGAGATCAGCGGCATCATCCGGTGCAATGACGTATGGACCGATAACCTGCCGATCGTCCTGAAGGCGAGAGAGCATCTCCAGGTCGGGCCTTCCGTCGACCGGGAGGCGTTGCATGATCTCGAAGCCGGCAATCGCCTTGACGACGTTTTCACCGTAGAAGCCGTCGATCACCCCGGGCGATGCGCCGGCGCGATCCAGCAGCACCTGCAGATGAATGATGGCTGGATCTGGCGTCGTTGCCCTTTCACTCGGAGGGGCCGAGGAGATAGCATCAATCGACGCGTCATTGATGTTTTGAGCCGCAAGCGGCTGGGCGTTCCCGACACCGTGGATTGAAAGCGATATGAAGCCGCAAACGAGCATGGATCTGATCATGCTGTTTAAATCACGGAGGATAAAATGGTTCCCTCAGGACTTTTGCCGCACAGGTTCTTTTTGATCCGCAAAGGGCAGGCCGAGCGTGGCGGACCGCGCTGCAGTCCCCTCGACGGCATGACCGTGGGTAAGCCTGCCCTTTGCCCGTCTCACTCCACCAGCCTCTCCGGCAGCGGCTTCAGCGGATGGGCTTGCCAGAAGAAGATGTCGGCGGCGGCCTGGTCGAAGGCGAAGTTGCGGGCTTCTCGGATCTTGCCGTCCTCAATGCGGAAGGCGAGCACCCAGATCGTATCGACATTGGCCGCGCCTTCGCGGTTGGACCAGCCCCGATGCATGTCGACCACCCAGTTCTCGTCGGCCATGAGCGCGATGAGTTCGGCGCGGAAGCCGGACTTGCCGAGTTCGCGGAAGAAGGCGGCGACTTCGTTCCTGCCGCGTTTGGTGCCGGCAAGTGGATGATGGCCGGGAATGTGCCATTCGATATCATCGGCAAAGAATCCGGCGACACGGTTCATGTCGCCGCTCGCATAGGCGGCGTAATAATCGGCAACCACCTGCTTGTTCTCATCGGGACTAGCGGCCATGGACGCGCCCGCGGAAAACAGCGCGAGCGAGATGGTGAGAGCCTGTGAAATACGCATGTCGATCTCCAATGAAAGAACACAAGGGGGCAAAACACCAGCATTTGCGGGCTTTTCCTTGGGTTCATTTGTTATTTGACCGGCATTTTCGCCGATCGGCTAAACGTCTATCTTCCGCAGGACAAAGATGTCCTTCGGTTCTCGAACCATGCTCCAATTAGTGATCCTGATTCCTCGGCTTCGGTCACAGTGTGGCGTTCGGCTCCCGGGTTCCCATTCTCCTTGAAGAGCGCAGCCCCAGTCCTGCCGGGCCGCTAGAACGACATCAGGACAACCGGGATATCGTCGACGCGCCTTCCGTGGTGCTGGGTGCCGCGCGCTCGTAGGCGCGCTGGTCACGCAGGATCTGGAAAGGCGAT
>NZ_JBFTPD010000038.1:0-63256 GCF_056398305.1 Rhizobium sp. 01T444 | reverse complement strand
TCTGTCCCGCCACGGCGCCGGATCCGACCGATTATTTTGCGGCCAACGACCGCCGTTTGAGAAGCGCCGCGCGGATCAGGTCGTTCTTTGTCGGCTCAGGATCAGCAGCAACGTGCGGCACCGCAGCCAACGCGTCGGGCTGCATGCGGGTCCGCTTCATTTCCAGAAAGCGCCGCTGCGCCTGCAGTCTGTCCGCAGCGGAAACCGGTTCGACCGGCGCGCCGGCAAGATCGTGGCGCATGGAGTCACGCTGGGCGCTTGCGAAATAATAGCGCTTCAAGCGGACATAAACGGCAGTCGCACGTCTGAGCCTGGTCACCCCGACGTCCGGCTTCAACAGCGCCCGGATCTCGCTGAAGATCCCAACCGCCAATGGGCGGATGGGATCGCCTGCCTTTTGCGGCAGAACGTCGATCGGTCGCCCGAGAAGCGCGTTGATCGCGCTCGCCTTTTGAACATCACGCTCGGTCGCCGCCACCGGGCCGCAGCTCTCAGACCAGGGCTTATCCATCATTCCTCCGAAATGCCGTTCTTGCCGCTCGGGTGGCATATGATCTTGACGAGCGCATGAATAACCCGGGCTCGCGTCGCGACATATTGACTATGCGTGCGCGAGCCAGAGTCAATTGCGTCAAAGCGAACAATATTTGCTGTCATGTCCAGGGGGCGATCCTTCAATCCCTGCCGGTCTTCAGACGTTCGGTGGCCGTAAGCAGGACGACCGCCGCGCCAAGTCACTGGGTACGGCAACTGCTCATCGATCCGCTTTCAAGCGCCGGCTGGTTACAGGGTCAAACAAAAAGCGTCTGCGAAGAATGCAATTACGACCTTTTGCCGCGGCGCTTACTCCTGATTGCATAATTGATAACCGTTAACCTTTCATTAACCATGGCCCCTTAGCGTCGGGATAGCGATGCAATACTATCCGGCTATTTTCGAGGAGGGTGCCATGTCGCTCGTAACCTTGCCTGGTAAAATTCGCCTCTATGGCGGTCACGCTCTCCTGGTCATGACTGAAGGAAACCTCCATCAGGCCGTGTGCATCACCGACGATGCCATGCCATCCGGCGAAGGCGACGTCATGGAAGGGCTCCTTCAGTGTCTTCATGTTTACGAGGGTATTGCCGATCGCAAATTCTCAGACGGCGAACTGGCCTATGATGGACGGGTTTGGATTACATCCTCTGACATTAACCCGCACTGAGCAAAGGAACCGATTTCGATCTCGCAATCGAACCCCAAGGGGCATCGAAAAGACGGTGGCACGCGAGCCGATCGCGTAGCGGTCCCCGGTCGCAAGATTATCTTTGGCCGATCGACCGATCATCCCGTCCGCGCTAGGAAACAACCTTGCGACAGGTATCGATTCCGGCACCAGGAGAGGAAACTTCATTAACATCTGAGATTTGGAAATCAGAATCGGCGGCGATGATCATCGAAATCGATCATGCGCCGGTGATGGTTTTTCGTCGAAAGCATCGACGCCATGCTCATTTCGACTTTGAGTCGACATCAAATCGAGGGAGACCGATCGGGACTTTCCCTCACTGCGGCCTCAGCAAGACCGCAGGTCCATGCGCAAGCTGGGGCAGTCGATCCTCATGTAGCTCTGCCCGTTCAAGGAATCTGGGCCAGCTCGCTGCGGAATTGAATCTTCGACAACCGCATCTTCATTTCCACCATGATCCCGGCCGGGTCATACTCGAGCCCGACGTCGCCGTAGCTCTTCAAACTCGAGAGAATGAGACGCGTTCCGAATCCTTTGCGAGACGGATTCGTCACCTTAGGACCGCCGAACTCGCGCCAGGAGCATACGAGCATGTCCTCGCCATCAATCCGTTCGACCTTCCAAGTGGTGTCGATGTGACCGGCCGAATTTGACAGCGCGCCATATTTTGTTGCGTTGGTGAGAAGCTCATGAAGAACAAGAGAGATGGAAAGCGCGGCCTGTGGGCCGAGTTCGACGTCGGGACCGCGAATGAGGATTCGCTCGCTTCCCTCCATGCCGATATTGACCTTCGCCGCCTCGACAATGTTTCGAAGCGTTGCGCCGGTCCAGTTTTTCTGAAGGAGGATGTCATGTGCCGTAGAATAGGCTGCTATGCGGGAGCGCAGCTTTTCTGAGGCGTCTTCAAGTGATGCGGCATTACGGAGTGATTGCGTCGCGATCGATTGAACGACCGAGAGGGTGTTTTTGAGACGATGTCCGAGTTCGTGCATCAGGAGTCGCTGCCTGTCGGCCTGATCGCGCTCGCTCGTCCGGTCACGCAGAATCTTGACGAAACCGATGACTGTCTCGTCGTCTGCGCGCAGTGCCATCATCTCGCCAGACGCCCAGAACGTCGTCCCATCCTTTTTTAGGTGCCAGCGTTCATCGCTACCCCTGCCCGCGCTCAAAGCCGCCGTCATCTCGCGTTGCGGCACGCCCTGCTCGCGGTCGGTCTGCACGAAGAAGACGCTCGCGGGTTTGCCAACCATTTCCTCGGCACTCCAGCCGAGGATTCGACGTGCACCCTCGTTCCAGCTCGTCACGAGGCCGTCAAGGTCCAACGAAATGATCGCGTAGTCGATCGCACTCTGAACGATCGCCTCGAGAAAGCGCTCTCGCGTGGAAATCTTGGGAGTATCTATCTCGATTTTCATGAGCCTTATCCCTCGCTGGTCAAGACCATATGGCATTTGGCAAACGCTGTCTGAGAAAAGAGCGCACACCGTATCAACGGGCTGTCCGGTACTCGCTCAGCGCTTTGACACGGCATTGAGACGAGCAACTCTGAGACTGAGATCGTAGGGCTTGGAGAAGAATTCGGCGTCGGGCGGCAGCTCCAAATCTTGCGACGCCAGCCTTCCTGAAGCGACGACGATACTGCATCGGGGAACCGCCGTGCGACATTGTGGGCAAGATCGTACCCTTTCAGGTTGCCTGGCATCTGTATGTCGGTGAAGATGAGGTGGATGGAATGATCACCGAGGAGATCAAACGCTTCATCGCCATAGGCTGCTTCGATGACATCGAATCCAGCCTCCTCCAGGAAATCGATAACCTTGAGACGGATGAGCGGCTCGACTTCGACCACAAGGACCGTGCCCATCACACCCGTCTTGAAGGCGCACGCCAATACGCCGGACGAGGTTATGTTCTGTATCTTCTGAAAGACCTCTCAACTGTGTGGTTCCTGGAGCTCGACAGGCTGAACATGCCGGCTTTAAATGTCTGACCCCTCCCCTCGATCGCGCCTGCTTGGGAACCGTGGCTGCTATCGGCTCAAACCACGTCAGAGGTGTCGTCTGGCGAATGAAGACCTAGCAATCCCGCGATAGAAGTCAAATCTTGAGCCATGGCTGGAGCCATCGGACAAATCGGCTGGTGAACTTCAGAGGTGCGTCTGTGATAGCCAGGCATATGCAATCCTTTCCCGGATCTGCGCGCGGTGTATGAAGGATTTCCGCGTCCGCCATTTCGACGTCACCTCGCTTGAAGCTTGATAGTTCATCGCTGAAGCTACCGTCCAGGACAAGCGTCAGTTCCGTTCCGCCATGCGAATGTTCCGGTACAGGTTTTCCTGCAGGGATTTTTAGAAGCCTGACGGTGGTCGTGGAATCGTCCGTCGGTACGATCATCTGCGCCGCCCCGCCGCCAAGGCGGCGCCATTTCAAGCCGCCCGCTCTGTCCACATACGCTTGCAAGGGCTCTGGAATGAGGCCGTCGCCATGTCGTTTGGGCTTGAGTTGGACGACAGTGCCCGTTTCGTCAGCAGATATCAGTCTTCTCATCTTTTGCCACTCATCGTCACTCACATCTTCAACAATTTCGCTTTCAAGGAAATGGCCACCCAATGCTTCAAACATCTGCAGGCGACCACGGCATTCGGGGCAAAGGGCCAAATGTGTCGCCACGCCTATGCTCCAGCCCTCTTCGAGAGAGCCTGCTGCGTATCGCACTAGAATATCATCATCCAAATGATGCCGGATCATCTGAGGTCTCCAAGTGCCTGGCGGAGTTTGCCACAGGCCATTCTAATCCTTGATTTCACTGTGCCGAGAGGTATTCCCAACGTTTGCGCGATCGCCGAATGAGGGATCTCCTCGAAATACGACATCTTGAGGATCTCAACCTGATCCGGCCGTAATGACATAAGTGCCTTGCCAAGCGTTCTCGCTTCCTGCTCCCTTATCATGAGGATATCCGCCGAGGGGCCTTCATCGGGGACAAAGGCCGGATCGTTCTCGTCGAATTCGGGGTGTGATCCGCGACGATATTTGTCTATGTGAAGGTTTCGCGCGATCCGAAAGATCCAGGTTGACGCCTGCCCTTTGGCTGGATCGAATTGTCCGGCCTTGCGCCAGACCGCAACGAGCGTCTCTTGGGAGAGTTCTTCAGCGAGCGCAGTGTCTTTGGTCAACCTCTTCATGTAGGAACGAAGTCTCGGGATGAAGTGGCGATACAATTGCTCGAAAGCGTCCTTGTCCCGTTCGTTCCCCACCGCCACCAGCAGGCGGCTCAAGAGAATTGGGGTGGGTGCATCGTCATTCATCGGTCGATTGACCTTCTCCAATGAAAAGCGCGGTCTCTGCAGGCTTTGCGCGGCGAAAGGCATTTTGATGATCCGTGGTTTCGACGACGCTGTCTACGCAGCAATGCGCCTGTGGATCTTCAAATTTTCAATATCCTCTTTTCGATCGCCTCGCTCGCAAGCAGGAGCGAAAATCGGGAGATAACAAAATGGATCAGCTTGTCGAGGAGGCAGCTTCTGGCGCCCGACGACCGAGCCGCGGAGAAGCAGAGGCGGCGGTCAGGGTCCTCATATCCTTGGCAGGCGACAATCCTGATCGCGAGGGCCTTCTCGATACGCCGGCCCACGTCGTTGAGGCTTTCGGAGAAATATTTGCCGGATATGATGAAACACTGCGGCGATACTGGCACAGACGTTCGCAGACGTAGGCGGCTACGACGATCTGATCGTCGTGCGAGACATAGCCTTCTTCTCCCATTGCGAACACATATGGTCCCATTCGTCGGCAAAGCGCACGTCGGGTACCTGCCAGGTTCAGGCGTCGTTGGGCTGTCAAAGATCGCCAGGCTTGCTCACGGATCGGCGCTTGCCCTCGATATTGAGGGGCAGCTTTGATCCATTGGGCCGGCGAAACACTGGCCGCTCATTCGACTCCGAAAAAGCCGGTACGTCAACGTGCGGGGTTTCGGTGAGGGATCAATGTCTACGTCGCAGGACGCGGCTGGATCTGTGTATCTGGAACTCACCTGGATCGGAATCACTTGGTGAGTTCGCAAGAAGCTGTGCGGGGATGATCAGTCGAAGTGGACGATGCGAATAGCAAACGTTTCCCCATCGAAATCCGGTTGGCCGAAGCGCCTGCTGCGATGAGCAACGCTAACCTTTGAATTCCGCCTGGCACTTTTTTCGTCGGGGTGTCGCGTAGAGAAAGCGCCGCCGAGCGCGAGGTGAATGGACTGGAACAGCTCTGTTCGAGCGCCGCCGATATCGACAGTGCGGCCTACGCCACGCAAGATCTGGGCGGATAAGCCTAGTTTGGCGATGGCACGTTATCAAAGGACTGTAGTTACTGCCTCTCCCACTCGCATGTCATCTCGGGGTGACTCAATAACATAGCGTGCGTAACATTCCCTCGTAGTTGGGCTTACTCGTGCAATTCCTCGCGTTCGCCGGACGAGTTGGCTGATGTTTTTGGTAGGCAGCGCTCTGAGACAGGGCGCGCGGTGACGTGGAACATCCCGTGCAGAAAACCCCGCTTGCCACCGCCAGGACGAATAACAGTTTCATTCTTCAATCTCCATGACGTTTGACGTGACAACCACGCTCTTCATATCTCGCCAAGAGTTCCGACAAGGCGCTGGGTTATCCAAACGCTTGCGCCGGCTGAGACTGCCGATAGCGCGCAACCCCAGAGCAAGTCCGCTATGGTCAGAGTCGTCGACCAATTCTTGAGCGTTGACTGATTGGTCAAGTCGTAGGTGGCGTAGGCGGTCAAGCCGACGACGGCGCCGTAAACGGCGGCCGCTGCGAGCGAACCAGATGTCAGGCCTGGTTTGACGGCAAGAAACGTCAATCCGGCCGCATAGAGTAGATAAAACGCCATGGCCGGAGCCAGCCGGAATTCGGGTGTCAGCATGTCGCCCAAGGTCGGGCGATAAAGACGATCAGCCATGGTACTCAGCCAGACGAAATCGATCGCCACGAAGACGATCAGCGTGGCAAGGTACGAGACGACATTCGTTCTCACATAGGTCTCCCCGAGGTTTTTGATGCAAGCGTCAGTTGACGCGTGTCCAATCGACGCCTTTGCAAAGCAGACCAGCGACCACGCAACCTTTCGTGGTCATCTTGTTCCCGCTCACGGTCACCGTCAGCCTGTAACTCATGTCACGCTGCGGATCGAAAGCGGTGCCGGAATAGCGACCCTCGGCATCCTGTTTGATCGACATCACAAGCTTGTCGCCTTCCTTCTCCTTCGGCGTGCCCGGCTTGATCCAGGTGTTGACCGCGCAGATATCCGACCCGCATGGCGCAATCTGAACCCTTGCATTTCCGTCTCCTCGTGCCCACTGACCACTAATGTCCCCAGCTTCGGCCACGCCGGCTAGCACAAGAGCAACGACCGCGAACGTCGGCATCAAAGGTCTCATTCCGCTTCTCCTTTTGAAGCAAATTTACGCATGCTCGAGCGTGTAAAATCCAACATTGATGCTTCCCTCCTCAAAGCCCGCCTCGCAGTAACAGAGGTAATAGTGCCAAAGCCGTTTGAAGCGCTCGTCGAACCCTTGGGCGGCGATCGCGGGCCAACGCGCGTGAAAGCGTGCCCTCCATTCGCGGAGCGTTCGAGCATAGGATTTGCCGAAGTGCTCTATCGCGGTAAGCTTCAGGCCAGCTGTAGTTATTGCGCGCCCAAGCGCTGCGTCCGATGGCAGAAATCCGCCTGGAAAGACATATTTCTGAATAAAGTCGATGCTGCCGCGATAGGCCTCGAACCGACCTTCCTCAATGGAGATGATCTGCAGCACGGTACGGCCGTCATCCTTCATGCAGCGCTTCAGCATGTCGAAATAGCTCGGCCAATAGGCTTCGCCGACGGCCTCGAACATCTCGATCGACACGATACGATCGAACTGACCGTCCGTGTCGCGATAATCCAGAAGGCGCAGATCGACTTGGCCGGTTTTGCCGGAGGCGGCGACCACATCTTTCGCCCAAGCGAATTGGGAAGGCGACAGCGTGATGGCGACGACCCTGGCATCCGAATTCGCTGCAAGATCGAGCGCCAACGCGCCCCAACCGCAACCGATCTCCAAAACACGTTCGCCACCTGAAAGCACAAGCTTTCCCCGAATTTGATTCAGACGGTTCTGCTGTGCAGCCTCAAGTGTCGGCGTGGTCTTGTCGAAGATAGCCGAGGAATACAGCATCTTATGGTCGAGCCATTCCTTGTAGAAATCGTTGCCGAGATCGTAATGCGCTTCGATATTTCGACGACTACCGCGCCTCGTGTTGGCGTTGAGAAGGTGGCGTGTGCGGTTCAAAAGCCGCATGAGCTGGCTGCCCTCGATCGCCGGAGACAGGGCGTCGCCATTTCTGGCCGCCAGCCGTATCAATGCGGTCAAATCCGGGGTCGTCCAATCCTCCTCCAGGAAGCCCTCCGCAAAGCCGATATCGCCGGCTGTGACCATGCGTCTGAGAGCGCGCCAGCGCCATATAACAATAGTCGCGTCAGGCCCGGGTTCAGCTCCCACCTCGTGGATCACCGCCCCGGAGGGCAACACGATTTTAAGCGTGCCAATTCGAATGTTGCGGACCATATGCGCCATGAGGCGACCGCCGAGGCCAGGCTTTCGGGTCGCGGTGGTCACGAATGGTACGTCGGAAAATTCCCCAAGCTGGCTCATGCATTTCGCCCGATAGATGAGGCCGACTGGTGTCGCTGAACGACATGCGAACAAACAGTATCGGCGCTTGCGGCAGGCCAAGAAGCACACAAAAGCGAATCCCTTTCAGGCTTCGGCCGCGCACTGATCGTCAGATGACCGCAAAACGGGGTCGCGCGAGGTTCAGCTGTCACGCCAGCACCTCCTGTCCGATCTGCGCTTCGATCGGTCGTGCGATAGGCCTGCGAACGATGCGGGCACTTTCCTGCCCCACCTGCCATGGACGACGGATGCCTGCTAGATCTTCGGCCACCGCGAGCCCGGCCTGGATTCCGTCCTCATGGAAGCCCGAGCCGAAATGGGCGCCGCAGAACCAGGTATTCTGCGCGCCCTGAAGAGACCATATCTCCTGCTGCGCCCTGTCTGTTGCAAGGTCGAAGACCGGGTGTTCGTAGATATAGGTGCTGATGATAGTGTCTTCGCGCGGAGCTCGGTTGGGATTGAGCGTGACGAAGGTCGGCGGTGCGCCACCGAGAGGCTGAAGCCGGTTCATCCAATAGGTGATCGAGGGCTGCGTTTGTCCCTCTTTTGAAAGGGTTCGCGTATCTGCCGAATAGTTCCAGCTCGACCAGGCGGCTCGACGCCTGGGCATCAAGGCCGCATCGCGATGCAGCACCGCCACGTTGCGGGAATAGCGGAAACCACCAAGAATGCGGCGCTCGTCGTCGGTGGCGTCCGCCAGCATACGAAGCGCCTGATCCGCATGCGTTGCGACAACGACATGGTCAAACAGCTGCCGTCCGCCGAGAGCATCACGGATCTCAATATCCCCGCCCAGCCGACGCACCGTCCTTACTGGTGTCGAAAGGCGTATCCTGTCGGCAAAGCCGACCGTCATACGCGCCACATATTCGCGGCTGCCACCTTTGACCGTGCGCCACTTCGGACGATCCCAAATCTCGAGGAGGCCGTGATTGCAGCAGAATTTCACAAAACTGGCGGCCGGATAGGCGCCAACCTCCATGGAGGGCGTGGACCAGATTGCCGCGGCCATCGGATACAGGTGATCGTCACGAAAAGCACGCCCATAGCCGTTGCGCGAAAGATAGTCATCGAGCGAAATGCCCGCCATGATTGCCAGATCGCGCGGCGCCTTGCGATAAAACCGAAAAAGATCACACATCATGGACCAGAATCGCGGGCTGACGACGTTGGACCACTGGGCAAACAAGCCAAGACCATTGCCTCCGGAATATTCGAATGCGCCGTCGTTTAACGATACCGCAAAGGACATGTCGGAGGCGGCGGTCGGCACGTTGAGAGTGTGGAAGAGGGCCGTGAGGTTGGGATAGGTAACTTGATTGTAGACGATAAAGCCGGTGTCGACTGCCACGTCGTCGCCATTTGTCTGAAAAGTCACCGTATTGCTGTGACCGCCGATCCTGTCCGACGCTTCAAATACGGTAACGTCATGGCGCTGCGACAACAGCCAGGCCGCCGAAAGGCCTGAAATGCCACTTCCGACCACTGCGATATTAAGGCGCCGTGTACCCGCAACCCGATCATGAAATGCCATAAGGTCCTCTCGTTTCGAGCAATTGTCGGATCTCAATGCGATTGCTTCCAACCTGTCTCTACGAAGGGAATTCGGTCCGGTTTCATAGGCGGCACAAATTTTCCGAATTTTTCATGCTCGACGCGAGAACTGAAACGCGCCGACTAGCGTAAGACCCGTCGTGACCATTCAAGGCCGACGGGAAATACGATGGACGCGCATCTTCCAGTCATCATCGCAATCGGACTGTCGCTGGCAATGGCAGGCGCCTGGGCCATTCAGCGTACCACGGGGCTCAGCGGCTGGATCGACACGATTTGGTCCTTTGCCGTTGGGCTCGGCGGGATCATCGCGGCGGTCTTTGCCGATGGTAGCTTTGATCGCCGCATGACCGTCCTTGTCCTCATCAGCCTTTGGGCCTTGCGGCTCGGCAGCCACATCGGATCGCGCACCAAGGGGGGCACCGAGGATCCGCGCTATGCGAAATTCATCGAGGATTGGGGCGATCGCGCCGCCACGCGGTTATTTGTTTTCCTGCAGATCCAGGCGATCGTCGCCTTCGTTCTCGTGCTCGCCGTCCACCTCGCGGCAGGCAATGACGCGGCCTTCCCCCGCCTTGTCGATGTCGTCGCCATCATCGTTGGCATTGTGGCGATCGGCGGCGAGGCACTGTCCGACGCCCAACTTGCCCGCTTTCGCAAGACACCGCAGGCAAAGACGGAGGTCTGCGAAGTCGGTTTGTGGCGCTATTCCCGCCATCCCAATTATTTTTTCGAATGGCTCTTCTGGTGCTGCTTTCCGCTTTTTGCGCTGGCCCAGCCGATTTGGAGCTGGCTTTCGCTACTTGCGCCGCTGCTGATGTATTGGCTCCTGGTGCATATCTCCGGCATTCCGCCGCTCGAAGAGCATATGCTTCGTTCGCGCGGCGAAAAATTCCGAGCCTTGCAAAGACGCGTCAACGCCTTCTTTCCAGGCCCCCGTAAATCCACATCCCCTCTTCCTGGAGAACCCTGATGAACATGCTCGCCTTCGCCATCAATGCGGCCGAGCGCGCACCGATCGCCGACGGCCTGTCGCTCGCAGGCATCGATCTGCTCTGCGGCCGTATGCAACGACGATTGGCTACCCTGCCGCAGGAGGTCGAACAGAGATTTGTCGAGACGATGGACGGGTTTCCTGTCGCCACCCATACGGAGGATGCCAACCGCCAGCATTACGAGGTGCCGGCCGGCTTTTTTGCGCAGACGCTCGGCCCGCAGCGGAAATACTCCTGTTGCCTCTATCCGACGACCGAAACGACGCTTGCAGAAGCGGAAACCCTGGCGCTTGTTGAAACCGTCAAACATGCAGGGATCGAAGACGGCATGAGCATCCTAGAACTTGGCTGCGGTTGGGGCTCGCTCTCGCTTCATATCGCCCAGCATTTCCCGAACGCGCGTATCATTTCTGTCTCGAACTCAGCCTCTCAACGCGCCTACATCCTGGGCGTTGCAGAAGCGCGCGAGCTGGCCAATCTCACTGTGATCACCGCGGATATGAACGATTTTTCGACTGATGTGCGCTATGATCGTGTCGTCTCAGTGGAAATGTTCGAGCATATGTCGAACTGGCGCGCGCTCCTCCAGCGCATCAGCGGCTGGATGAAACCGGGGGGCAGGCTGTTCCTGCATGTCTTCACTCACAAGAATCGATCCTATCGATTCGACCGCGCCGACCCCGCCGACTGGATCGCGCAGCACTTCTTCACCGGTGGTATAATGCCGGCCCATGATCTGCCGCATCGTTTTAGCGATCTGTTCCGGGTCGAGGACGAATGGCGGTGGTCCGGCATCCATTATCGCCGCACCGCGCTCGACTGGCTTGCCAACTTCGATCGCGAGATCGATCGAATCCAGCCGATCCTAAGGCAGGTTTACGGCCGGCACGCATCGCTGTGGCAACGCCGATGGCGGCTATTCTTTCTCTCGACGGCCGGCATGTTCGGTTATGATGAAGGCGAGGTTTGGGGCGTCGGCCACTATCTGTTGGCACCGGCAGCGTGATGAACGAAAAAACGCGACCCTCGCTCGATCCTCTGACCCAAGCTACGGTAGCTGTTGCCTTGGTCATTGTCGTCAACAAGCCGTTCTATCCGGTCTATGTCTGGTACTTCGTCGGAAATGGTGTGGCGGCTTCGCTTGGTACTCTGATCGCTGCCCCTTTCTTCCTGGCGATCCCGTTACTGGCGCAAAGTTCTCCACTGGCAGCTCGCATCGCCCTGCCACTGGCCGGCACCGTCGATACTTTTTTTGAGACGAAACTATTCGGCCAGAGCTCTGGTACAGAACTGTTTTTCGCCGCCTGCATGCTGCTGGTTTCATTGTCGTTCCGCGAAAACGAGAAACGGTGGCAACGTGGCATGGCCGTTGTGGTCTTTGCCCTATTCATCTTATCGCGCCGCTATATCGGTTCGCCACTGCACATCTGGGCGGATGCTGATCTGGCAATCCTCTTCAATCTAAATGCATTCGCGGTCGCCAGCCTGATGGCCTTCGTAACGCTGCGATATGCAGGAGTTTCCCGGCATCCCGGAAATTGAAAACACAGCCTCTTCCAACGCACCGAACAAACGGAGGTATTCATGGAAATCTATCACAATCGCACGGGTCCTTCCCTGCTCATCGCGCTGTTCCTCTTTGGCGGCACCGCCACTGCGTGGGCGGCGCCCAAGGTGGTGAAAGTCGAGCGGGATCATTATAGCGGGACATGGCTCGAGATCGGGCGCACCCCGATGTTCCTGACCGACGGCTGCGTTGCGGGATATTCGACCTATCGACGAGGCAAATCGCCAGATGAAATCTCCGTCGAAGACGGCTGCCGCGTCGATACGCCTAAGGGTCGCCTGAAAACTGTCCGCGGTACCGGGACGATCCAGGATTTCGGAACGACAAATGCGAAGATGCGGGTGCGCTACCCCTTTCTCGTCACTTTCAACTACTGGATATTATACAAATCGCCCGATAGATCATGGTTTATAAGCGCGGACCCGTCGATGAAGGACCTGTGGATCTATTCCCGGACCGTTCCCTCCACGGCCAAGCTCCGGCGCATGATAAGGATGGCGAGCGAACTCGGCTACGACGTACGCAAACTCGAATTTCCACCACAGTGACTTATTAGAACAAGTTAGCCGCTCAACTGAGCAGTAACAGGCGGCAATGCGCTGATTCCGCTATTCTACTCGCCGTTGTGGAAGGGGCGAAACTCGTTCCGAAGGAGATCGAACCAAACACGCCTTGCGCAGATGGGAGGCTAACACACGAGCACTATCAGCGTGTGGGCGAAACGACCCAACGCGAGCCGCGATGTCGCGGATGTCGCTTCGCACGTATACCCCTCGGGCAAACCGACGCATCGGACGAGGCCGAAACCGAACTTGAAGTCGTCCAAGGCGAGGCCTTTGCAACGCCTTAGTTGAACGCGGTGATGTCGCGAGGGACTCTCATCGGCAGAAGTCACTGGTCGACCCAAGGATCCCTATCATGACAGAAACTTCAGCGCGTTCGCTGATGGCGCGGCAAGCGTATTGCATCCTCCGCAAGCACGAGGTTTGGTGGAGGTAGGCCATTGTTGTCGCCTGCAACCACCGCCGACAGATAGGCTAGCGCATTCGCCATACCGTTCATTGTGTACGGCTTTTCTATCGCACCGATGGCTCCCGCAAAATCGTTCGGAAGCTTCTTGATGTTACCGCTGACGAACACATAGGGGATATTCTGTGCGGCGAGAGACCGGCCGACGTCTATCCCGGTCGGACCGTCCTGCAGGTGAATGTCGACGAATGCAAATTCCGGTTTCTCTTCACGGGCGAGTTCCAGGGCTTGGGCGCTGGTGGCCGCAAGACCAACGACCGCATGGCCGGCTGTTTCTACTTCGCTCTCGAGTGCCATCGCGAGCAACATCTCGTCTTCGACAATCATGACCTTCAATAGCGTAGATCCTTCTCGTTTTCGATGAGCAGCGTGACGTCCACGACCGTCCGCCTTCCGTTTTGAGTTCGTTCGATTTTTGCATCAACCTGCCGGGCGGACGCCTCCAGCAGCATCCGGCCAAGCTCGGCACTTGTCTCGTCTGGTTCGACCGGCTTAGAGGTATCCTCCACCCTGATCAGGAAGTGGCCGTTGAGCCCTTTGACGACAATATGGATTGCGCCTCCGCCGGCGCCGAGACCTCGGCGAACTGCGTCGGCGACGAGCTCATTGACGATCAGTGACAGTGGCGAGGCTTTCACCGCCGGTACGTAGACTGGCTCAAGATCAAGGGTCAGACGGATGTCGTCCCGCTTAATGGCGCCGACCAGTTCGGTAGCAAGTTCGCGCGCGAAGTCAGCAATGTCGAACCGGGCGACATCGTTCGTCGTGAACAGTTTTCGCTGTACCGTGCTGAGCGCCTCGATCCGATTGAGCACGGAGGTCAAGGCCTGCCGCTGGCCCTCATCTTTGGTTAGTCTTGCCTGCATTTTGACGATAGACGCCATGGTCAGAAGGTTGTTCTTCACGCGATGGTCGACCTCGTGGATCAGCAGGCTCCTCGCAGCAAGCGCGGCCCGCAGGTCGCTGGTGCGTTCGGCCACAGCTTCTTCGGCCAGATGACGGGCAGCAGCGAGCTCGGCTTCCCTGCTCTTAACGTTGGTGAAGTCGAGTTGCGATGCGAAGAAGTAGACGATCCGGCCGTCATCGTCCCGCACGGGGCTGATGAACAACGCGTTCCAGAAGGTGCTGCCGTCCTTTCTATAGTTGAGGATATCGGCCGCGATGTCGCGGCCCGCAGCGATGGCGTCGCGGATGCTAGCGACTGTGGCCGCGCTCGTGTCCGGCCCCTGCAGTAACCTGCAGTTAACGCCGATCATTTCATCTTTTGAGTACCCGGTTAGCCGTTCGAAGGCGGCGTTGCAGAAGATGACGGGATTGTCGGGCTGGTTGGGGTCGGTAACGATCATCGGCATGCGCGTGGCCTTGAAGGCCGCCGCGAAAGGGTCTTCGCGCACGTGCTCAGCCACGAGGCGCTCTCCCGCCCTGCGCGCATCCGTATGATGTTGATCGTCTTTTGTCATTATCCGTCCCGTCAGTCACGTTGGGAAATGGGTTATTGCCCCGTTGGTTCCGGTAGATGAACTCATTTGTCGAAGAACATGAAGGGAGCGTGCCGTCGGCAGTAGATCATCCCGTCCCCGTCGTCGGGCTATTGGCCCGCGTATCCGCGTCAATGCCGACTTCGTGGGATGGACAAGGCGCAAAAGCCCTTGAAGGCGGTTAGAGTGGTACCTGTTGTGTCCATTCTCGTCGCCGATCATCCGGGCGAGCTGATGTAGGGGCACGTCGATTTCATGCTGGATCATCGCGGTACTGGCGGTGCTGCTTCCACGAACGGGCTCCCGGCGATCGTCCCTCCAGCATGGTTCCGTTTGATTGGTCGCGCAATCGGGCGATCGAGCAGGAGCGAAGAACTAGCTGCTGCTATGGCTCCGGACTGTTTTTACTTCTCTCGAACGCGCCGCCCTTCTTGCAGGCCGAAGCTCATCGATCGTCGGTGTCCACCACTGCGCGCGTTCCGGCCGCGCCGTCTTCGATGGCCAAGTGCGCACGAGTTCGTCGAAAGTGGGCTTCCGCCACAATCCCCACACATGATCTTCGGTGACGCCGGGATAGAATTCCGCGACCGCCGCGGGCTCGACGAGCTCGCCGGTAATGTCGGTGAACACGACGAGACCGTAGGAGATGGCGACAACGCGGCCGATAGGCGGCAGGTCGCCGCTCACAAGAGGATAGCGTCGACGCCTCCGTTCCATCGAGCGAAGCTTCGACCTCATGTCCTCTTCGCTACCCTTTCGTTCTGCGGCACGACGTCGCCGTTCCTCCGGCTCGTTGCGGCGAGCTGCCGCTTCGATCTGTGG
Organism: Rhizobium sp. 01T444; assembly: GCF_056398305.1. NCBI lineage: Bacteria > Pseudomonadati > Pseudomonadota > Alphaproteobacteria > Hyphomicrobiales > Rhizobiaceae > Rhizobium > Rhizobium sp. 01T444. The sequence continues at coordinate 47,872 of NZ_JBFTPD010000038.1, read as the reverse complement.
CCAGCGTTGGTGCAGTTCCTCGAAGGATCGGTAGGGGACATGCCAGATCTTCAAGTCACCGTCCCACCGCGAGAACGGAACCTCGCGTAGCGTGTCGACCACCGTCTTCGAGTACGGTGTCTTGATCCGGAAACCTGCCTTGCCAAGCTCCAAATAGCTGCTGTCGATCGGATCGAAATCGAAGGCGTCCCTCCCCTTCGCATCGGCATGCGCGTCGGCTTCTGCCTCCCGTTCGGCCAGCCATTTTCCGAACCGACGGGACGCAGTCCGACCGGGAATGAACCATGCCTTGCGAATATCGCTCCACCGTGCGCGGGGGAACTTGCGGCGAAACTGTTCGACGGTCATCCGGTCGAAAGGAAAGTTGACGTTCGCGCCCGGCTTGGCCTCGTCCGGTTCATTCGTATTGCCCGAGATTGCCGAAATTTCGTCTTGCATCTCGCGATAACGCTTCTCGAGACCTGCAGTTCAACGCAGACGTTTCAAGAGTGCACGCAATCCCGATTGCGAAACGTCGCGGATCGCAACCTCTATCGGAAACCACTTTTGTCTTCGGATCGTCTTTTCGGGAAAGTCCGTGGCGATCCCTGAGACTTCGAGAAGATGGACAGCGACATGGTAACGATGAGGCGTGCTGTCCTTCTGATAGGAAAATGACCCGAAGACTTCCGGGTCGATCTCTCCCACCACGCCAGCCTCTTCGAACGCTTCCCGCAAAGCAGCGACAAAGCTGGTTTCACCCGGATCGAGATGCCCTTTTGGGACACCCCATCGGCCGTTCCGCAGGCTTCCGACCAGAAGCACCCGCAGCCGGCCACTTTCGTTGCGACGATAGCAGATGGCTCCAGCCTGCTGTAGGTCGTGGCCGGCATTGCCGGAACGCGATGATTTGAGGTCCTTGGCAAGCATAAAGGTTGTCGATTTTCGATTTTGTTTCATGAAATCGCTGTATCACCGCACTATGACAGCACGCTCAGCGTTGAGGACCGCCCTCTCACAGCCGGAGTCATCTTGTCGTCGGAAATCGAAATCAAGCTCGATTGTCAACGGAAGCCGCGAACGCTGTTCTTGGTTCCGATCTTCTTGGGAAACCCGACAAAGTTTTAAATCAAAAGTCGACTTACTTCGATACGGTCGATCGCACCCTATGGCGGAACGGATACACGCTGCGCATCCGGCAGGTTGGGGCGGCGCGGACCCAGACGGTAAAGGCCAGCGGCCCCAGCAGATCGCTGTTTGCCCGTTCGGAATGGGAAACGCCCCTCGAGGGAGAAGAACCCATCCTTGATCACACGAGCCCGCTGATTGGAGAGTTCGGCTGCGACCTGAGCCTCGAACCGGTGTTCGACGTCACAGTCGAGCGGCGATTGTGGAACGTCGAGGAGAACGGTTCCCGGATCGAGGTCGTCATCGATGCCGGCGAGGCGAATTCCGGCGACCGGAGTTCGCCGATCCGCGAAGCCGAGCTGGAGCTGAAGGACGGTGATCCAAGCGATCTCTTCGTCCTTGCCCGCAGGATCGACGCGGTTGCCGCATTCAGGTTCGGTGTCCGAAACCGGCTTCGTTCTCATCGAAGCGCAGAAACCGGCTTACAAGACGAAAGTCTTCACCTTGACCGCGACATGACGGCCATTGCTGCTTTCCAGGCCATCGCGAGTTCCTGCCGGCATTTCCGTCTGAATGAAGACGCGCTCCTTGACAAGCGCAAGCCCGAAGCCCTGCACCAGGCTCGGGTAGCCCTGCGGCGTCTCCGCTCGGCGTTCTCTCTCTTCAAGTCGATCGTCTCCGGCGACGAACCTGTGCGTCTCAACGGCGAACTGCGCTGGCTGGCTACGGTGCTGGGCGAGGCCCGCACCGACCATCTTGCAAATAGCGGGCTACTTGGGTCGGCACTGCCGCGTGCGCAAAATTTTGCTGCACGGGTGCTGGAGAAGAAACGCAAACGGCTGAAAAAGGACGGAAAGGCGCTTCGACGATTGACGGCGACCATCGGCACGAAGTTTCGCAAGGACACCAAGAAATTCAGGTATGCGGCGGAGTTCTCCCGCTCGCTCTTCGCTGACACGCGCGGAGCACGCCGGCACAAGAAACTTCTGAACGCGATGGAGACGCTCCAGGACGATTTGGGTGGTCTGAACGACCTGGGCAACTGGTGCGTGCGCCCTGGAAAAGCACGGTCTGGCCGGACATCCGGCTAGAGAAGTGTCATTGCGCAAGCGGGCATGCAATTTCTCGTCGAAAAGGCTCAGGGATTCGCTCGATGTCGGACACGAGGTGCTTCTGGCGATGATCCGCATCCAGCCGCCATCAATTTGTGGAACGCCGCCCGTCGTTTCGAGAACGCGACCGCATCGCACTCGAACTGAGGCATGTTCATATTCGAGGCTTCTGTTATGGTAGCGGAATCGAGTTGGAGTAACGTACATGTCAAATACGTGTCTAGTGCCGGGCGCCCTTTACTGGGCGAGGTCCCCGAAACATTTTGACGGGAACGTTACCGTCGTGCAAGTCTCCACCATATTCGGCGACGATCCGGATTATTGGACATTGGCCGTCATAGGATCAGACCAGCATTTCATGCCAAGCGAGTTCGAGATCCTGGCCGTCGCGGAATTTTCCGCGGATGATTCTCTACGCCAAGCCGCGGAATGAGCAAACCAAAGAGCGGAGCCGCCGCATCTGTGGTCGCGGACATGGTCCCAGTCGACAGATAAGGCTCCAAATGCAGACCTTCTACTAGTTCGCCGGAGGCGAATGCCGCGGCATGTCCCCTGTCGCGTCGTTTCTGGCTTCTTGCATCATCGGGCCGGGTTGATCGTCGGGTTCGGGCAGTGGTTGGTCGTCAGGAATGCGATCGGGATCCTGTGGCGGGCTATCGACCGGCGGTACGGGCGCCGGCGGCACGATGGGTTCGTTTGGAACTGACATTTGAAATCCTCCTCATCGTTCCAAAACGTCGGAGGCACCATCAAGTTCCTGCCCAGGTGCGCACTCCGTCATGTCGGTTTCGGCCCGCTGCGGCAGCGGGTGCGGAGTCACGGCCGGCCATGCAGCAAGTTGCGCGACATCTCTCCCAGGCCTTCATCCATCATCACCCTCTCTGATCCCCGACGCGACAACGTCGGCGTGGCCATCCTTTCCTTCGACCTTGAAGGTCGTCATCACGCGTAACGTCGCGAACGTGGCGATCGAAAGCACGATCGCAGTCTCATATGCTCCGAGACCGTCTGCCGTTCCAATCGGGCCTGTCGCCCAAAGGCTTGCACCCGTGGCCGTCCCGCGGATGCTCGCCTTGCCGACGAGGATCGCACCGACCCCGATCCTCGCCTCGAGCGGGTCCTTGTCAGCCGTGCCGGCTGCCATCATCATTATACTATCGCTCTTCCCCTGGATATTGAGCATGCTTCAGAAGCCTGGCGAGATGGGCGGTATTTCGGGCAAGCGTGGAAATCATCGTCTGAACCGCCTTCGGGGTCTTTTTCAGATCAACGAAGTTCGTCGATCCCATGGCCTCACCGACCCAATAGGCGACGGCGTTAGCAGGGATTGTAAAACCGACGTCGTTAAGGGCCTGGAAGACCTCCCCCGAAACGTGGTGAGCCCCGTCTTCGTTTCCTACCACCGCAACCGCGGCGACCTTGCGATACGAGACCATGCGGCCCTGTTCATCGGTCTCTTCCAAAAACGCGTCCATCCGCTCCAGTGCCCGTTTGCAAACACTTCCTGGCTGCCCGAGCCAAATTGGCGTTCCGACAAGAAGGATATCGGCGTCAAGCACCATCTTGCGAATATTCGGCCAAGCGTCGCCTTCGCCCTCATCAGACGTCACGCCTGGCTTGACGTTGTGATCAGCAAGCCGGATGGTTTTGCTTTCGACGCCATGCTTCTTGAATTCTTCGGTGATGAGCTCGAGCAATTTGCCGGTGGAGGACGCCTCAGAGGAATCGGAGGACTTGAGGGTGCCGTTCAAGGCAAGGGCTTTAAGAGACACGATAACTCCTGTTGTGCGGGGCTCGGGATGATACGGGTAGCGGCTGGCGACTTGCGGCAGCGCCAAGTGTCCAAGACGTTTGAGCTTTCTCGATCATCAACCGAAAGCGGGCGTTCAAGCACTGCGCGTGACCGCGAAGTTCCACTGCCTCAGCTAAGATATCGCCTTGTTGCACACGAAACCGATCATCGGCCGAGTTGTTCCCTCCAGGCCGCCTACAGGAAGCAATCGCTTCACGGTGCTGTTTTCAATGAGCGCAAGGCAGGCGCCTTAAGCATGGAGGAGTTTCACTATGCGAGCTATCGGATAGATATACCCGACGAGCGATCGCGGCAAATATCCCTACGAGAAGGGCCCCGCAGAAAAGTCTGTCCAAACTGACGTATGGGGAAGCCGAATCGAGGAGATTTCAGGTGCGGCTCGTCGCCCGTCGTGGGCTTGGCTGAGCCTCATCAGCTTCGATAACTTCGCCGCTGGCGCGGAGTTCCAGGATCCCAAGTTGGACGACCTTGATTAGATCCGCCATCCGTTTGCCGTGGCTATTCTGGTACTCTTCCAAGGTAGGCGTGCTAAGCGTCACGTTTCTGAGCGCAGATATACGATTGTCTTTCACTGCTTTGGCGCCAAGAGCCCAAACCCGGTCAAACAATTTTCGATCTGATTCTTTAATCGCCATGACATTTACCAAGGCTGGTCGGATCCTACGGTGAGATCGGGCCCGGGGAAGGGTGGAGCTCCATCTTCACTCGGATCAAGGGCCAGAAATCCGCGATTTGCTGACGGCCTCCGGCTGTTGGATCTGCACAAAAACCCTGGCCTGCCGATGGCTCCCGGCGTTCGACATCAGAAGCAGGACAATCCCGACCATCGCCAGCAGAATGGCGATGATTGGCAAGGCAAGACGGCTGGTCCTTGGTTCTTCGTAGACCATGCATCACTCCATCGATAACCGCCCGATCCGGCCGTGATAACGTAGACGATCGGGTATTCGTTCGGATCCACCATCACCATCTGGCCATCTTATGAAGCAATAATGAAAGTGATGACTTCTCTTCTTTGAGGCCGCACCGTTGTGGCGGCATATGGGTGCGGCCGTCTTCATTTCTCCAAGAGCTGACGCCGTTAAAAGGCGGCGTCTTAACCCCGTCAGTTAATGACCTGGATCACCTTTCGCGACGACGGTTCGACGATGACGCGCTCGTCGTTCACGATCGCATACGAGTATTTCGGATTTTCCGGAACGGGCGTCACAACGACGGTTTCGGGGAGCGGCTGACCGACGACCACCTTCTCCTTTACCACGACGCGGGTCGACGGCGCAGGCGCTTCACGAACATAAGTAACGACCTTTTCCGGCGGCGGATCGATCGCCGTACCGACGATGGCGCCGGCAACGCCACCAACGGCCGCGCCAACCGGGCCGCCCACGATGGCGCCAGTGACTGCGCCGCCTGCAGCGCCGTTAACCGTTGAAGACTGGGCAAACGCTATGCCCGACATCAGGGCGGCGGCGGCGGCCGTGCCTAGAATAAGCTTGGCAAACATCTGATTTTCCTTTTGTTCGACGCGGCCTTCCTGACCGCTGCCCAACCAACGACGGAAATGCTTTGCTGTTCCCAGGATGCGACCTCAGTCCGGGTGTGCCTCGGACCAAAGTCCGAAATCAAAGGAGGAGGCTGCGCATTGGAAAATGGCAAGGCACTCAGGTCGCAGACGCCTCGCCATGCGCTTACCTTCATGAGCTGCACTTCCCATCGACCTTATCAACGACCCCATTGGATCGGTGCTTTTCGACTTCAGAAAGATTTCCGGACGGCTTCGGTGCTCCGGAACCTGCTGACTGCACCCGCGTTTTATGGCGAAGGCAACCGCTGAACCGAACTGACATGAACAGTCCGAATTTAGTGAAAATCAGCGTAAGCGTTCTTTGCTTGGTCGCGGCAGGTTGCTCCTCTTCCGACGCGGATCAGATAAAGGAGCACTCCAGAATTGTTTCGTCATGCTCGAATTCGGCGCGCATGGCGCTTGATGGCTGGCGCATGAATCAACTCCCGGCGCCTTTTGTACAGCAGACCCTGCGGTCGACGCGGCGCAATGTCCAAAATGCAGCCTCTAAAATCGAAGCCCTTCGCCACGCCGACAGGACGCAGCGCGAATTGGTGAGCAGGTCGCTAAGCGAGATCATCGATCTTCTCGCACAAGCGCAAAACCAGGTCGCGCTTGGAGATCACGACACCGTGCAAACGGCAACCAAGCTAAGTGATGCGATAGAGCGTCTCAACCTAACGTCAGGTATGCGACGATCCACATGAAAAAAATATTAGAAATATCGCTTGGAATTGTCACAAGCGTTGGCGGTTTTCTTGAAATCGGATCGCTGGCGACGGCCGCCCAAGCGGGATCAGCATTTGGCTTTCAACTCATCTGGGCGATCGTGCTCGGCACTATCTGCATCATTTTCCTTGTCGAAATGGCTGGCCGTTTCGCCGCGGTAAGTGGCCACACGATTTCGGACGGCATCCGAGAGCGGTTCGGTTTGACATTTTTCTTGCTGCCTTTTCTCTCCACGCTGTTGCTCAATCTGATGGTTCTTGCCGCTGAAATAGGAGGAGGTGCCATTGCTCTCGAGCTTGCGACAGGTATTACCTTTCAGTGGTGGGCACCGGCAGTTGCCTTTCTAGCCTGGTTATTACTATGGAAGGGCACTTTCGGCTTCATCGAGAAAGGCGTTTCCATCCTCGGATTGGTGACCTTTTGTTTCGTCATTGCGGCGGTATTGCTTAAACCTAATGTGAAGTTGCTCGCCCTCGGTGCTTTGCCAAGTATGCCGCAGCACGACCATGCCAGCTACTGGTTTACGGCCGTGAGCATTCTCGGCGCATCGATATCGCCATACCTATTCTTGTTCTATTCTTCTGGCGCGGTCGAGGATGCGTGGGATGAAACCTATCTTGGAACTAATCGTGCAATCGCGGGGCTGGGCATGAGTTTCGGCGGCACGATATCAATCGCAGTGTTGATCGTGGCCGCTCTTGTGCTCGCTCGGAATGGGGTTGATCAAGTCACGGATTATCACCAGTTGCCGACCATGCTCGTCCCTGTATTTGGTCGCTCGGGATACTGGTTGTTTGTTGCTTCCCTAGGGATCGCCTGTTTCGGCGCAATCCTGGAACTCGGGTTGCAGCAAGCCTACCTGATTGCTCAAGGACTGGGTTGGAACTGGGGCGAAGACCGCAAACCAAGTGAAGACCCGGGTTTTAGCGCCGCTTATACGCTGGCACTTTTGTTCGCGGCCATTCCGATCATTTTAGGCTTCGATCCGCTAAAGCTGACGATCCTGTCCATGGCATTGACCGCAGCAACCCTCCCGCTAACTGTCGTCCCTTTTCTATTCCTGATGAATGATGAGCGATATGTCGGAAAACATGGCAACGGAACCGTATCCAATTCGGCCGTCGTCTTGATCATCCTGCTGGGTTCTATCTTGGCGATTGTGACGATCCCGCTCGAGTTATTTGGAGGTACGTGATGGATCTGCTGCGTGATGTTCTCGATAAGCAACTGGTCGATCGAAATGGCGTAAAGATGGGCAAGGTTGACGGCATCGTCGCCGAACTTCGGCGCGACGGCCCGCCACGGGTCATCGCGATAGAGGTCGGCGCTATCGTAATGGCCCGGCGGCTTGGCCGACAGCCACAGCAATGGATGACGTGGGTCGCGTCCCAACTCGGTGGAGACCGACACTCCCGACCCCATCGCGTCGCGTGGACGGCCGTGCGCCGCATTGGGGTTGACATCGAGGTGGACGTGGCGGTGAGCGACACCACCATATTTGCTTGGCAAGATTGGTTGAGAGACCATGTGGTAAACAAAATTCCCGGAGCATAAATTGGTTGAGATTAATGTCGAATTGTTGGTGGGGCGAGCCGTCTTATCGAGGGCAGGCAAAACAATTGGCCATATTGAAGAGGTACGGGCGCAACAAGACGGGCCAGATCTTATAATCACCGAATTCCATGTCGGCCTGTACGCAGCCATGGAGAGAATATCTGCATCGCCAATCGGCACAGAGCTCTTAGGTCTTTTCCGCCTGCGCCGCAGACACCGCGGCTATCGCATACGCTGGAACCAAATCGAACTCGGCAAGAGCGAGCTCCAACTCCTCTGCGACGAAAAGGAACTCGCTCCGCTGTTTGCAAACCATTTGGAGCGTTAGCCCGTGCCGTGTCGGCGCGGACCTTTGCGCAACAAATTGATGCTTGCAGGCCAACGGCGTGCTCCAATGGCAGGTCGTAAACGAACGTTGTGCCGGCGCCTTAGGTTGGCCTTATATCAATGGTGCGGGGAACTAAAGACAGCCCGGTCCATTTTCCTTCTGAACAATCTTAAAGGACATGGTCATGCGCGGGTTCATTGCAGCAACGACATCGATCATTCTTCTCGGACTTAGCGTTCCCGCTTTATCGCAGGCTCTCGGCGACATGGATTCCAGTGGCCGGTTTGGCGGCATGCCTCCTGGCACTGATCGTTATCGCCAGGACTATGACCAGGGCGGGGTTTCCATCCCGCTTGATGTCGCCACCGGCAGCATTACTGTCGACCGGCGTTCGACGCCGGTCTGCCCGAAGCCCGGTACGCGCGAGTGGCGCGCCGAAGCGCGGGACGGCACGTTGAGAGAAGATTGTCGCTGACGATATGGCGCGATCGACTATGACTTACGGAAAACTTGATGGTATCAGGTGACAAGCATTGCATATGGCCGGAATACTCGCGTCACCCCCAGGCAGGCGAAAATATGTCGGAAGTGAGAGAAATTCCGTGTAACGTCCGGAGGGATCTTCTCGGCCACCCTATTTCTTTTTGACCGTTCGGTTCGTGAAATGTGCATTGCCGAGACCAGTGCCGATCGTCAGCGCCGCCCAGCTCGAAACGTCCCTCACCTGCGGCATCTGCGAAAGCCCCTGCACCACTGCGTCATTATGCATAATGATGAAAATGTCATCGCCACCGATATTTGGGATGGCCTTTTTCAGCTCGCGCGGAAGGTTAAAATGGTCGCTTTCCCAATTTCCGCCCGGCAGATTTTGTCCGCCACGTGTGATTGAGCCATCGGCTTCAATGACACCTGGGCATCCGATACCGATGAGGGGGGCAAGCCTAAGACGAGCGGCCTTTGCCTTTTCGACAAGTTCCCCAAGCATGGCGGCAAGCCTGGAAATCGTTGCAGTGCGGCTCGGCTCGTCGTCGGCATGGCGCCAGAGTATAGAATCGGTGACACGCGTCTCATCAAGGTTTCGCTTCTTCCCCTTGCCGAATTCGACAATGCCCGCCCTGACGTTGGTACCGCCGATGTCAACCGCCAAGATCGCTTCATGGCCATTGAGCATCCAGTCGGGCATGAGATAGACCGCCCCAATCAAGCCGGCCTCATCAGCGTGATGAATCGTGGGCAGCAGCTTGATGTCCATCCCCGACGCGTTCAGCAAAATTTGTGTCCGGGCAATTGTGAGCTCTCCCACACGCCCCTGTCTGAACCCTCCGCCGATGACAATGCGCTCGGTCTTAGACCATACGCTGTCTTGAACAAATTTCTCGATTACCCCGGCAAAATCGTGAGCGAAACCTTCGATCGCTCCCATCACGACGGCGACCGCCTCCACATCTTCGCCCACCAGCAGGGCATCGATCTTTTTCTTCGAAAGTTTGTCAGCTGGCATGTCTTTCAACGGATCCATTCCGTGCGTCCGCTGGACCTTTCTCAGCTCCTCCAGCTTCGAGATGAATGTCGCTTTGTTCGCGTCATCGCCAAGAAAGCCATTCCTGCCACGTAGTTTGCTGCTGTAATCGTCAACGGTCACAGACGACAGTTCCGCTGCGCCATGGATTAGAGGAGCGGTCTCAAGCTGCTTTTGCGATTTTGTTTTTGCCATCGAAGCCTCAAATGTCGGCAGCAAGCCGTGGAATGGGAGGAGGTAACGCAGTGCGAAGACGAGATGTTCCATGAATAAACGTCCTTGCAACTCAAGTCCCAGCGGCTGATCACGACATGCAAAAGCGGACCACTTCTGGAACCCTATCGTCATTCATGGATTTCCCATCACCAAGTGTGAAACGGAGTGGACAACAATGACCGTGAGCCATGCTGACACAGACAAATCGGGATCCTTGTCATTGCTCTCATTCTTCGATGATCGCACTGGCGCCGAGCAAGCGGCCGAATTGCTGGTGGCGGCTGGCATTCAACGTGCGAACATTAGTCTCATTGCCGATGTGCAGAACTCACGAACAGACATAGATGAACACGACGGCCTCTGGAGTAACATCGAAGATTTCCTATTTCCCAAAGAGGATCAGGCCGTCTACAGCGAGGGTATTCGGCGGGGCGGCCATGTGCTCGCGGTCTCCGGCCTTTCAGAGCGCAATTACGAGCTGGCGCTCAGCATTCTCGATGAGGCGGGATCCGTGGATCTTGATGAGCGGATCGTGACATGGCGCTCCGAAGGCTGGAATGATACCCAAGGATTCCTGGATCAGCTGCAGCACCCACCCGCCGTCATCGACCGCGACGTCGCTGCCTCGCTTATCGGGAAGGGCCGAGGCGACGAGGTCGCCCCGGTGATCACCGAGAAGATCAAATTCGGGCAGAAGAGCGATCGGAGCCGAGCCCGCGTTCGGGTCTACACTGTTGAGTACATTTTGAAGGATGCCGGCAAAGATCCAACCGGCTCTCCTCGATGACCGCACGACCTTTCTCCCAGGTCGTGGCACATTTTCAAGCAGAGGTCAAAGCGTGGGTCCTTAGACTGGGCTTTACCCAGGCGTCAGCACGATCACAGGCGAACCCGTCGGCCGTTGCCTGAACATCAGTCGCTCACCCGTTGAGTGCACATGGCGGGCTGTGCCCAGAGGTCATAGATCAAAACGCGCCGCGCCTTAACTCAACGACACTTTATGTCGCAGCGCCCTTGTTCTTTAAACCATCCACTTCATCGATGATGCGGCCCTTTGCTGCATCGTGGAGATCCGCCGTCACCGAGAGTGCTTTGTCGAACACAGCGGAAGCTGCATCCTTGCCGTATTCGAGTGCGTCTTCCGCTTCCGAAGCAGCCTTGGCCCTGACCGCGTCAGCTGCCTCGCCAAGGATCTCATCCTCCTGTTCTGAGTGCGGAAGTGCTGCCCCGATCGCCGCTCCGACTGCGAAGGCGAGAGCGCCACCAACCAGCGGCTGGTCACGGAAATGCGACAGAATTGCTTCATTCAACCGGTTCGACTGATTCATGAGGGTCGTTCCGGTCGAGCCGGCAGCGCTGGAAACGGATCCCGCGGCCTCGCCGATCTTCTGAGTCGCGCCGCCGACCGCACCCTTGACACTGTCCCAAGTGTCGGATGCCCACCCCAGCGAAGCATCGAGAGCAGCGCCCGCTTCATCGCTGATGGAAGAGATGCGCTGGCCGGCCGCGTCCGAAAAGCCGCGATAGGCTTTGCCGGTTGAATCAAGGAAATCGCCGGCCCGACGTCCCGTCTCATCGGTAAGAGCCTTGAAGCGTTCGCCAGCCTCGTCCGTAAAGTGGCTGTAACGAAGGCCGCCGATGTCTTCTGGCGGGCCAACGCGTTTGATTGTCCCCCGCGCGGGATAGAACGGAAGAACCTCCCGGTCGTCCGGCGCCGGCAAGCCTTGAGACCCGGAGGCGCCCTGTTTAGCCACCAGCCACGCAAGGCTCACGCCCATTAACGCTACCGGCAGTGGGTTGGCCTTCACGGCTCTTCCAAGGTTGGTCAAATAATCAGCGCCGCCACTTCCCTTGGCATAGGCAAGGACCTCATCAACGAGCTGCCCGGGGGACATCCGTTCCTGGATAGCATCGATCCGCGCTTCGATCCTCTGGCGATCGTCGTCGATCTCGCGCTGTAAATCGGCGGAGGATTTTTCAGAAGATTGCGTCATCACATTTTCTCCTTGACAACGTCCACATCACGGCGAAGCGACGCGGTCGTTCGATTAAGTTTGAATCGCGTACCCCGCAAGGCAGCAATTCCTCTCGACACAAGCGCCCAGGCAATGGCGGCAATGACGACACCGACAATCACGGCTGCTAGCGCCTGCGCGCTGGTTTCGCTCATGCCGTTCTGCACAAGCGCGGCCGCAAGTCCGCCGACCAAGGCGCTGAGGAGCACGCCGACGGCGCCGATCGCGAGCACGACACCAATTAAAAGAACCTCCACGCCGCTCAGGGCGCTACTGAGTTTTTCCGAAGCCTCAGTCTTGGCGAGATCGATTTCCTTGCGTAGCAGCCCTGTAACGTCCGCGAGAAGCCCACCGACCAATTCAGCCAAAGGCGTGTTGTCTCCTAGCTTAGCCATTGTTCGTTCCTCCGGTGCGATCGGACGAATCCTGTGCATGTGATGTCCCGTCAGGCGACCCCTGTGAGGGGCGTGACGCCGGGCGTTTTGCCGAGGCGGTTAGGAACCGGCTTGCTACCAGACCGGCCAGTGCCGCGGCACCGAGAAAAGCGACAGGCTGACGACGGCCGAATGCCTCCGCCATGCCGGCGATTTCGCCGAGATCGCGCCCCTCCATATCCTTTGCAATTGCCTGAATGTCGTGACCTATGCGTCGGGCAAGTCTGCCCACGTCCCGCTGGTCACCGGCTTCCAGTTCGCTGCCGACCTTTTCGAGGGCAGTAGCCACACCGCCGACCTGGCGTGCCGCGAAATTCTTTTGCTCGGCAGCTTTGTCCTGGACCTTGGTCATAACAGTTGCAGCACTTGCCTCGACGGCATCCGCAGCCTGTGTGAGGTCGCCTGAAACCCTGTCCTTGAGATCGCTGAGCGTGGGGGCCGGGTGTGCGGACGGTGAAGCATCATTGCTCCTTGACGACAAGCCGGATGGACTGAATGGTCCCGGGCGGAATTCTTCGGGCATCTCTGCCTCCCTGAGGTTGACGAATCTGTTCAGATGCCTCCCAACTTCGCTGCAGCGGGTTTGTTCCTGGGACAACCGGTCCTGTTGCGGCAGAAACTTGCTAGGACATGTTCCCCAGGTTCGCCCTTGACTAAAGCAATCGTTTTTCCGGTTCCTGGCCGGGTCCCTTGTTACCTGCGGCCGAACGGCCACGCTTCGGAAGCCACAATGCGAAGATGGCCGAGAGAGCTGCTGATGACAGAAAGCGTACAAGCGCTGGATCGGACCCCTAAGGGCGGGTGGTGGAACACGATTGTGATCTCAGCCCATCCGGATAGTCACCACCAGGAAATTGGTCGACTGGTTTAATTTCGCTAGTGAGTTGTCGCGGCCTTTGCGAGATGATTTATCCCATCGGGGATTTGATCGAGCGCAAAATGAGCGCTTACTCGGCGGACCAGAGAGACACGGCTTCAGACCGGCCAACCGGGCCGTCGAGCAAGAATTTGACAAAGCGACTTAGCGTTCTTGGTCGCATTTGCGTCTCTGTCATTGTTGAAATACGCCCATACGCGCTTGGCTCCACTCCTTCTTATACGATCAGCCCAATGTTCCAGCTCGTCGTCGCTGTAGTCGTGACGATACCATTGTGACGTGCCATGGAAGCGCACGTATATGTCGTCTGTCGTTTTGATGAGATCATCGGGAAGACGTGGTCCACTGGTCGAACAGAAGGTAATTCCTGCTGCTTTGAATTTCTCGAAAACGTCCTCTTCCCACCAACTCTTATGACGAAATTCGACGACATTTCGACGGCTCGGATCAAGCTGGCACAAGATCAGGTCTAAAGTCCGGGGCGAATAGCGGACGCTCGGGGGTAGCTGAAACAGGAAGCATCCCATGCGATTTCCCAGCAAATCCGCAATATAGTAGAAATCCTGGATCAGCCCCTCGGTACCTTCGAAGCGCTTGATATGGGTTATCAGTTCACAGACCTTGACAGTGTAAATGAATTCTTCCTCGGCTTGGCGAAGCCAGGTCTTTACCGAGGCGACCGTTGGCCAAGAATAAAACGGGGCGTTTAGTTCGACGGTTTGAAATTGCGTTTGATAAAAAGAAAACCATTTGTTCCGCGGTAGATCCCTGGCGTAGAAGCGACCGTTCCAGTGCCAATAGTACCACCCAGAACAACCGACATGGACGCTGGCATCACGCGGGATATCGGCGAGCCTTGGCCGTTGCTGTTCCAATCTAGCATCGTGCATCTTGGAAGCACGCACTTCGTTTGCAGCGCGCTGCAATTGGCGCCGTTCGGCCCGCCGGGCTTTGCGCATAGCAAGTTCTTCTGTTGTTTTGACCGGCAAATGACACCTGCAGATTAAGATGCTACGCCAACGGAATCTCGACAGCTTCGAGGAACGTCGATGGGAGCGCTCTTGATTGCCTCGGGACGTCTTCCCCTGTCCCTCGACGACACCCCCGTGGCGACGCGGCTCGGATTGATCACGGCCCCATGAAAGTATGCGCAGTCGTTCAAATGGAGACGACGCGCTCGTCAGAAGTGGTCGACTTCACCGAACCTTCTCTGTCCCGCTGGGAGTGGTAATCATCGTGGGGCCACCGCCGTTACCCGTCGGTGTGAGGTCACGGTCAGTCGCTTCCGGCGGCCTGCTTGCACCGCTTGCCGGATCGTTATCGAACGCTGTCGGACTGGAAGGTTGTGCGTTGATAGGATCCGGTTTCGTCGACGCCGTAGCCTGCGGATCTTTATCGATGCTTTCACCCCAGAATTCCGAAGCTCCCCAGGCGACCGCAGCAAGCACCAGCCCGCTTAAGAGTACCAGTAGGACCGGCCTGCCACGGCTTCCCTGTCTCGCCTCGGTCGCGCTTTCCGTTACCTGCTCCGTGCGATTATTCAAGCGTACCATCGTGTCAACTCCATCCAATCTGATGTGTGACCAACTTTCGTCAAGCCTACATGTTCCGTCCGCGTGGTCCGTCGCCTCTGCTCCTGTTCCAGACGCATTTTCGCTGCGGGCGGTTATGAAGTTTTGGGCGAACTCCCCAATGTCTTGAGCTTAATCCTCGGCAAGCCCAGCTCGTGTCTCGTCCACCGCAAGACGGCACTCTGTCCTCGGCATGCCGGAAAGGATGGCCGCTCGCAGCCGACGGCGTGGTTGTTTTGGCGGTCGCAGCCGGGGCGATCTGATGCGTCGCCATCCTTGGGCCGCTCTCAGAATGGTTCCTGCTGTCGAAAAGATTCGGCAAATTCATCGGTTCTGCTGGTGATGCAGCATTTTCACAAACGAGACATCCACGTATTTCAGGGGCGGTCGACGTCCTATCGGTTCAAGCGGCGTCGGCAACCACCGACCGGTACCGAGATAGCGACACAGACGAGTTGATGGGCCTGACCCGGGGTCAGAATTCACTACTTTGATGGTTCTAAATTCTCGACCTTCTCGTCCGCCATGACTTCGACGCACTCGGCCTTTTCCGCTAGTCGCTCGCTCATCTCGCGCAGCTGGCGCTCGTCGAGCTTTTCGATGCCGACGAACTTATTCTGGGCTTGAGAGGTAAGAATGAGTTCGTCGAGCTTGGCTTGAAGCGCCCTGCCGTCGCGGTTCTGGGAGTTCTGCAGGACGAAGACCATAAGGAAGGTGATGATCGTTGTGCCGGTGTTTATGACAAGCTGCCAAGTCTCGGAGTAGTCGAAGAATGGCCCCGACGCTCCCCATATGATCACGAGCGCGACCGCGGAGGCGAAGGCCACAGGTCGCCCGGACCAGTCGGCGATCGTGGTGGCGAATTTCGAAAAGAAGTTGGACGTCGCATTTTTCATGATGATGACCTATCCTTCCCGGCTCATTGGAACGCAAACACTTGGCACGAGGTTCCTTGCCACGGACTTAGGTCTGATGGTCGTACTCGGTCCGGAGAGCGGCGGCTTGTCGCAGAAACCAGAACATAATCCTGACCCACTCGAAATTCCTCCTCCTGACTGATGACATTTTGGACGGCAGTTCCTTTAAAAGAGGGGCTCCTGTCAGTGCACTGAAGCCGAGCTTAGGGCATTCACGCCTGTCGCCCCCACAGACCGACATAGTTTCCGATCAGCATCGTGGCGATATCGTCGGCGCTACGATATCCGTTATTGAACAGGTCAGTGGCGGCGCTAAAGAATGGGGTGGAGGCACACCCGTCAGTGGGCACTTCATAGAACGCGAACCACTATTGCGCGACTTGAGGCAAGATGCGGTAATCAGGGCCTTGCATAGCGATTTCCTCCGCATGCGAGATAGCGTAGATGCTTCGGGTCAAGAACGCCCGCTCTATCCAATGCCGCTACCATCGAGTGATTTGGTTTGCTCAGACTGAGCCTGAGATCGAGCAGCGAGATCCGGCAACCCGAAAATTGCGGAATTGTCCACCAACCCTATACGCTCTTTCCTCCGCGCTTGAGTGCGCCGTTTCCATCGCACGAAGTCGCAATCACGAGTTGCACGAGACTGCCGGCTCCAGGCGGCCAGCTATTTAAGATTTCGATCTTGCCGATGGTCGAACCGCACTTGATTCTATCGCCGCGCTTCATTTCGCGCGCTCGACACGAGGCGCCTGAAGTTTTCGAGATGCGACGAATACGAGCGCCGGAACGCGCTATCGCCACACGCGTCGCAATGAAGAGGCGAGCTCGTCCTCTGATAATCGCGCAAATTTTTGTCACTTCCTCCGCGGGTCCCCCAGGTTTTCAGCCGACGCAATTTCTGCGGCGGAACGAATCTCGCAGTCGCGCCGCTGACCCTCGTATGGCTGATAAGTATTGTCCTGCTCCCTATAAGACTGATAGTGGGCGGCACACCACGCGGCCTTGGAATTTCCACCGCGGGCTTCTGAGACCACAGTCACATCCGCCTCAGTCGGCTGTGGCGTAGTATATGGCGATATGCAAGTGCGGATCCGTCCGCTGTAGGTGCGGTAGTTGTTGGTCGCGCGATCGAATGAGCGATAGCGCCCCGCGCACCAGTTCAGATGCGCCGCCGATAAAACCGGGAGTTTGCCAGCCGTCGCCTCGGGATTGCGGTTCGGCTTGCGGGTGGCAAGCACTACTTTCGGTGCATCGGTGACATAGCTCGAATAGGCGGGTGGTAGACGCTGGTAGTCCTGCTTGCTGCGATCGATGCGAACCGGGTTTGTGGTCCAGAGGTCCGGGGCCGACAGCCGACCGAACGAGTGGCCCTCAGAGTGGGCCATGACGATAGAGGCGACTGAGGCGGCGCTGATGCAGGCGCCGAGGGAGCTCACGATACCGAATGCCAGCGTTGCAATGGCCTTCATGTCAAGGTCCTGTTTTTCTTGAGGAGGCGGGCGCTTCGGGCATGCTCCCGTCCGTCAGTTGAAGATCTGTATGACTTTTCTGGATGAGCGCTCGACGATCGCCCGCCCGCCGGGCACCAGCGGATGGCGTTGGCCGGGTCGTAACCTTGCGAGGCATTTGGTCTTCCTTCTCAATCGAACGAGCATCTCAGCCGCCGGGACAACGGACAAATTCACAGCGCGTTCCATTGGGTAGGACCTTGGTCGGACATGCCCCGGACCAAGGTTGTAGCCCGGGAACAATCGCCATCGACCTTCATTTGCGAGACAGTCGCCGCCCCGCAGTTACAAACATTTGGAGAAATTACACGATGGAATCCGCGCGCATCGCATTCGCGTTAAGAACGGCCGCGACGGCGCTCGCCCAGTCGTTCAAGGACGGTCTGCACAGAGGCTCGGCAGAGGTGGCGCAACTCCGAGCAGTGAGGCCTCGCGCAGTTCACCAGCGCCGTCGAAAACCGGCGCGAGCCCTGCCGACTCCTCACAGGAGAACCCATGGAAAGACGGGCAGCGTTCGCGGCAGATTAAGAAGAGTGGGTGGCGGCTGCAGCCGTCCCTGCTGAAGCGACAGGCCGGCGTCGCGAGCCATTAGAACGATGCGTGGGCACTACCTTACCTGCGCAAACCGATAGGGCTCCGGAATGTCGCGCCCTTCAAATGCTGGTAGCGCGTAGGTCGCCGCAATGGCGAGCAGGACAACGGCAAGCGAGGTCGAAATCAATGCGATCTTCATCTGATACCTCCTTAATTCCCAAAAACACAACCTGCTAGGCGACGGATGGTTCCGCGACCCGTTTGTCTGTGCGGCAAGGAAATCTCAGATCGAGTCGCGAGTGACCCAAAGGAACGCTGCTTTCAGTAACGTCTGAAAGAGCAATATTTGTATTGCCCTGAGCGTCGGATGAAGCGCAAATGCGATATCGCATTTACCGGGGCCTCCTCCTTTTGGGCCCCGTGGTCAGAATTTCGGGCCGATCGAGCCACACCGCATAGCGATTGATTGTAGTTGGAGGTTCCTCCGAAACTCCTCCGTGGGCATGAAAGCAGACGGGTCCGTTCCAACCCAGCATTCACTGTTCCAATTATTGAACACCGTCTCCTGAACGCCACCGAGAGTGGGACTTTGTAGGCGTGTTCGGCTATAAAAGGAACCAAATGCCGACGAGGATCAGGAACCCGGCCAGCAAAGCAACCGCCCATGCGGATTTGGCAACCCCTCCTTTGGGTGGGGGATTGTGCTGTCCTTCGTAGGGCGTGCTCGGATCGGTGGAACCGTAGGAATCGCTGCCATCATCTGCCATTGGACCCTCTCCACTATGCAGATCCAACCTCAATTGCGGATACTTGTTCCAGCTTCCTGTGAAGCAGTTCTCAAGGTCTGCGTCATCCTACAGTCGCTACTGCGCATCAAATCGCCGTCCAGCCCGACCGTCGCTTGTTGCCGCATGGATAAGACGTCAGCTCTCTTGCCGGGCTACTTCTGTTTGCCGCATCGTCAAAGCAAGATCATGCAGTCGGCCCACTTGGCAAGCGTTCCCCGAACTTGATCGACACGCATTTCTGGACAGCGAAAGCGCCCATCGGCGATAAAGGACGCCACTATGATCCTGCTGGAAGGTGCCGGTCAGACCGCCGGGAAGGGCTATAGAATTAGCGCGAGCCAAGCGCTGTACGCGATCTGATGTGGAGGGTGTCGCGTCCAACGGTAAGCTAAGCCTTTCGAACGCACACGGGTCGCCATCGAGCCTGCCCTTGGCCGAACTCTTGTACAGAGACTTCGATTAAAACTTGTACCCGACCTGCAGCCCTGCGCGTGTCATCCCATCGTTGGGGCTGCAGAGGTTTGCGTTCGATGAATGCGCGATTTGAGCCAGCAAGTTCCAGTGTTCTGTGAAACGATAGCCGGCACCAATATATTCGTGGAACAGGACACGACAGCCGAGATTGGGGCCGTCCTCGTTGCCATCCAGATTCCCCGTATGGATAACTCCGCCGAATCCAGCTTCGGCAAAGACCTTGCTGGTCAAATCAATCGTCCAACTAAATCCCGTGAAAAATTGCGTTGCTTCACCCGCGGTTCCGATGGACGTCCCAAGGTGCACGCGCGGACGCATGAGCTGATCTCTCCAGTTCGAGGCAGATTCATACCCGAATGGATCGAAAAAAGCAGTTATTTCGGGAAAGACGCCATCTTCGGCAGAGCCGCCGCCTTGGACGGACGTTGATGTGCCGAAACGCAGTTCATCAAAGACCTGATCCCCCGCTGACGCATGACCACCAAGGAAGGTCGCCGCTATGAGAGAAAGTACAAATGACAGCTGGGCGTTCAGTCGATTTCTGCTCATTGCACGTTGATTCCCTCGCAAACCGATTGGCCAATTGCTAGCATGCCCGGGAACAATGGAAAGTATTTGTTTCGACGCTTCCGATAAAGGCGCAAGACAGACGCGTTTGGATCACACATCACGAGTGCAACAGGAGTCGACGGATCGTTGTACCAACTCGTTTTGGGGCCTTGGCCCCCCACGCTCGACCCGGGTGTCGCCCACCTGCCCATTTCGAGCGCATTTCGGACGTGGCGGTCTATAGTCGCCTAATGCGATGAATAGGTTTTCTCCGACGGGATGCCATTCCTGACGACGCGGCTTAAAGAATGTCGTGCTCAAGCTTTCTGCGGAGTACGTTGCATGCAAGAAATGATTAGCGCATCCGTCCTTCGTTCGAGCTGTCGGGATCGTAGTTAATGTCCCAATCCTTCGCCGGCTCTTGACCGGGAGGGATCTTGTGTACGGTCGCATCTTCGGAACCGGTGATCACCGTCGGCTTGGCACTATGAACGCCGGACGCTTTTCGATCGGCTTTCGTTTGGCGAACTGACCCTCGGCATCCTTTTCGACGTCTGCCATTTTACTCGCCTTTCTGCTTGTAACCGTCCGATACAGTCTTGACCTTGGGATCGGCATTCGTCTCCCCATTTGCATCCTCCGCGTGATCCGGATTGTCCTTGGCGCGCAGATAGCCACGCGGGGTGTTCTCCTGCGGGCCCTCCCAGCGGGGTGACTGATCGGTAGTGCCGGCGGCGCCATCTTTCGGTTTATTCATTCCCATGACAAATCTCCTTTCACTGGGAGCTTAACTTTTGCTGCAGCTCAAGGTTCCCCGTGGATGCGCCGCTTTCTCGGTAAACCATTCCATTTGCTCGACAGCGCAGTCGTGCCGCAGCACGCGACGGGGATGGGTCATCTGACTTGTCAAACGGGCGCATACCGGGCCCGAGCTTGCGGAACCCGCGACAAGGATTATTCGTTGCTACAGCGAGAAAAGACACAGCGCTGGTTGGAGCGTGATGAAGAAAGAGAGCGAGTTTGCCGCCCAATTAACATCATCCGCCGATGGCAGCCGCCCTTGGCCGATATTGGCATGTCTGGGAACAGTAATCGTCTTGTCCGGTCTGTTGATCGGTTGGAAGGTTACCGAGGCTGTTCCCGCATTTCGGCCGAATGATGAGCGCCTCGAAGGCGGCAACGCAGCGCGTGGCAAGGCGGTATTTGACGCAAGCGACTGCGCATCGTGCCACGCAAGCCCTGGTCAGCCTGACCGGCTTCGCTTGGGAGGCGGGCTGCTGCTGGCGTCTCCCTTCGGCTCCTTTCGCGTACCCAACATCTCGCCCGATCGCAGCGACGGCATCGGCGCTTGGTCGGCATCTGATCTGGCGAACGCATTGGTTGCCGGCATCTCACCCCAACGCCAGCATTATTATCCGGCCTTCCCATATCCGAGCTATACGGCGATATCCGTCGACGACATCAGTGACCTCTACGCATACCTTAAGACATTGCAACCTGTTGCCGGCAAACAGCCGCCGCACGAAGTTCCCCTGATTTTCAGATACCGTCGTGTGCTTGCCTTCTGGAAGATGCTGTTTTTCAGGCAGGGCCAGTCCGAAGCCACCCTCAACGGCGACCCGCTTCACGATCGCGGCGGCTATCTCGTGGAGACCCTCGGCCACTGCGCCGACTGTCATTCCACACGAAACAGGCTGGGTGCCATCAAATCATCGACCCGATTTGCCGGCGGACCCGACCCGGAAGGGACAGGCTTTGTGCCGAACATCACGCCGGAGCGCATCGGCACCTGGAGCGAAGCCGACATCGTTGTAATGCTGGAGACCGGGGAAACCCCGCAACATGGACGGGTGGGCTCATCAATGGTGGACGTGGTAACGAACACCAGGCAACTGCCACCGGGTGACCGTCAAGCCATAGCCCGTTATATCAAATCGCTACCGCCGCGACCGACGCCGGAGCCTTGATCAGTGAGAATAAAGATAGGCCGCAACGTCACGCGCTTCTGCTTCGGAAATACCGGTAGCAGGCATTGCCGAAGTCGGTGAAAATAGCTGTGGCGCCACGATCCAAGCCGTGAGGTTCTGCGGGGTGTTTGTCACCACACCTCCGATGTAGACCTGTTGGCGAAGATCTGACAGGCGCCCACCCACTTTTCCGTCAGCACCAGCTATTCCAGCGATCGTGTGGCATCCGCCGCAACCGTATCGGCGAAGCGCGGCTGGAGCTCGTGTCACATCTCCCCCAGTAAGCGCTTCGGCGACGTCTCGAGCCATGGCCCTTTGCCTGATCAGATCAGCAGCGAAAGCGACCGCTCCAGCCGCCAGCAAAAATAGCATGAAGCCAAGGACAGGTTTAGACAGTGTGGAAGCGGTCGGCACGCTTGCCTCCCTGGCTGGAGGAAAGGATCCAGGTAGCCACGGAACAGAGTGCTGCGGCCGCATAAATGACCCCGCCCGGTACCCACATGATGAGACCAGCCATTTGCTGGTCTTCCAGCGGTGTCAGGCCCCATTGATCGGAATAGCGGGTTTGGTCCGGGAAGATGACGTTTGGTGCGAGCGTGATCAACGCTCCGAGAACGCCAGTATGAATCATTGTTACGAAAAGATGCCAGGCAGCGGTCCCGTAGTCGCAACGCCAGGTAATCGCCCACCAGAAGAGGAGACCCGTCAGGAAAAAGCTTAGGTGTTGGAGCCTGTGCAACAGGACGTCCGTCACGCTTGCGTCGAAGAGGGTCGGCGCGTGCCAGACCCAAATTGCCAGACCGTGCAAAAGCGTCGCCACAAGGGGAAGCGAAACAACACCCCAAGCCACACGTGCGGCACGGTGCCTTATCGCAGCCGCAACTTGATGCCTCGCTTTTTTCGGCAGACCCCAAAGAAGCAGGCCGACCGGGCGTGCCAACGCAAGAAGCGGCGCCGCCACGATCATGACCAGTTCATGCTCGATCATGTGCACCGTAAACATATGCTCGCCGAGTTCGTGCAAAGGTGAGACAAGGGCGATCACCATCACCGCCACGCCCAACCAGAACAGGCCGACCGAAGCGATCAAGCGAGCGCTGAACCGCTTGCGCCGTTGCCACAGTCGAAGCGTGCCGGCACCGTGCAGAACGGCAATGATGAGGATTGGCGTGACGATCCACGGATCGATCGTCCAATCAAGCTCGGCATGAGGTTCCCCGCCATGAGCGGCTGCCGGCCCGACACGGAGGAGCAAGAGCAGCAAAGCTATCAGCGTGCGCATGGGTTCACCAAGACTGTCGCCGCAACCTGCAGAATGAGCGCGAAAGAAACCGCCAGGCCGAATAGGAGCGAAAGCTTGCCGACAAACGACCCGGTTTGAGACGGCTGGGCGGTTAACGCATTGTAGCAGAAAAGGACCCCGGCAGCGGCGATCGCAGCGGCGGCGAATGCTCCGATCAACGTCCAGGATACACCACCGTTGCAATCCGCGTAGGGCAGGATCTGCCCCAACTGCGTGTTGATTGCCCAGGCTGTCGGCGGCAGCACTAGGCCGGCATATCGTCCAAGCAGAAAGCTCATAAGCGTGGGACCCAATAGATGCAGATGTAGAGCGGCAACCATGTGATGATCACAAAATGCCAATAAAGGGCATTGTCCTCGACATCCCCGAAACGCCTGGGGTTGTCGGCATGACGGGAAAACATCAGGGCGGTCAAAACGAGCGTTTCCACCAGGTCGGTCAGGATATGCGTGGTGTGGAGCCCGAGAAGGGTCCAGACAATCGAGCCATATGCATTTGCGTCCCAATTGATGTGCAGAGCCGCAAACTCGAAAGCGCGAAATGCCATGGGAATGACACCGCAGACCGTCATGACGACAAGCCCGAGCCGGACCTTGCGAAGGTCTTTCTGACGTGCCCATCTGGAGATAAGAATGTTGGGAATAGCGCTGGTAACGAGGACTGCGCTCAGCCAGGTGCCGGCCCACAAGTCGGGCGGGGGAGCCTCGATTGGCCATGCGTGCGCAAGGCTCATCAGATAGAAGTAGACAGCAATCGCCAGGCCAAATCCGCTGCCCTCGATCAACATGAAGGCCAAGGTCGCCCACCAGGTTGGGCTTTTGGAGCCTCTGCCATGAAGCGGCAGCGCGGCGACGTCCAGAACGACGCGGTCTTTCACGATTCGTCCTCCGGTGTGCCCTTCGGCCAGAACCAGCCGATCAAGGCGATAGCGACTGGAATAGATCCCCAGATCACGGCCCAGGGCGAGAAAATCGACCAGATCAGCATGATCGAGGTAGCGATCGCCGACCAGAATGGCCAGACCGAGTCCCGTGGTGAGGATTCCCTCGCCTCAGGTAAGGCTTCGACGACACTTGTCACCAAAAGCTCCCGGCGATCCGTGCGCATGCCTGCAGCGGTCGAAAGATCCTTAACATCGTCCGACAGCGGATTTCGCGAGCGAACGACCGGGATGCGCCTGAAGTTGTATGGTGGCGGGGGTGAGGTTGTCGCCCATTCGAGTGTCGAGGCACCCCAGGGGTTCGGTCCGGCCGCCGGTCCAGACCGAAAACTGCGCAGGGCATCAATGAAGAAGACCACAAAGCCCAATGCCAATATGATCGAACTCAAGCTGACAAACAGGTTCAAGCCGCTCCACGGCAATTCCGGCTGGTAGGTATAGATCCTGCGTGGCATGCCCCACAGGCCTAGAATGTGCATTGGAAAGAACGTCAGGTGAAAGCCTACGAAAATCAGCCAGAACGCCAGTTGTCCGAGCCGCTCGCTCATCATTCGCCCGGTCATTTTGGGAAACCAATAATAGATCGCGCCGACCAATGGAAAGACTGCCCCGCCGATCAGGACATAGTGAAAATGCGCAACAACGAAATAGGTATCGTGAACCTGTGTATCGAAGGGGACCGATGCGACCATAACCCCGGTTAAGCCTCCCATCACAAAAGTGACGATGAATCCGAGTACGAAGAGAAGTGGCGTCTTGAACACCGGCCGCCCGGACCAAAGTGTCGCCAGCCAACAAAAAATCTGGATGCCGGCCGGCACGGCGATCGACATGCTGGATGCGGTGAAGAAGCTCTCGCCTACGCGGGGAAGGCCGACCACAAACATGTGATGGACCCACAGTCCGAAGGAGAGCACGCCGGTTGTGATCAGCGCCATCACCAGCCACAAATAGCCGAAAAGCGGGCGCCCGACAAATGTTGGCAAGATGGTTGACACCATGCCTACGGCAGGCAGGAAGATGATGTAAACCTCCGGGTGGCCAAAAAACCAGAACAAGTGCTGCCACAAAAGCGCGTCACCACCTTTCGCCGGGTTATAAAATTGGGTGCCGACCAGCCGGTCGAGGATCAGCGTCGAACTACCAAACATGATCGCTGGCATTGCCAGGATGACAAGGAACGACATGACCAACATCGCCCACACAAGCACGGGGATACGGTCGAGTGACATGCCGGGTGCCCTTTGCTTGAAGACGGTCACAACAACTTCCACTGCTACGGCGAGGGCTGCGACCTCCGTAAACGTGATCATCTGGGCCCAGAGATCAGTCCGCTTGCCTGGGCCGTATTGCGGTCCGGCAAGGGGGACATAGGCGAACCAGCCCACATCCGGAGCGGTATCTAGCGCGAAGGCCAGCCAGAGAAGGATGCCGCCGAACAGGTAAATCCAGTAGGAGAACGCATTGAGACGCGGGAATGCGATGTTGCGTGTTCCCACCATCAGGGGCACGAGATAGACAGCCATTGCTTCCATGACCGGCACCGCAAACAGGAACATCATGTTTGTGCCGTGCATTGTGAAAATCTGATTGTAGCGATCGGCACTGATGAAACGTGCTTCCGGCTGGGAAAGCTGCAGGCGCATCGCCAGCGCGAGCACGCCGCCGAGGACGAGAAAGATGAAAGCTGTGGAGACGTAGCGTTGCGCAATCGTCTTGTGATCGACGGTGGCGACGCCACCCCAGAACCCCGATCGCGCGCACCAGGTGACTGCCAGCCGCCGCTCGATCTCTCCATCGGCAAAATCGCTATCGATGGGCCGGTGGGCCTGTCGATCCATGGTCATTTCAGGCCTTCCATATAGGCTGAGATCTGCCGGAGCTCGTCGCTCGTCAGCGGTATCAGCGGCATATTGTTGCCAGGCTTCAAGGTCTGAGGATCGGCAATCCAGGCCGCCAGCGAGCCGCGGGTCCGATCAAAAAGTCCTGCTGCAATCGTTGCGCGGCTGCCGACATGCGTCAGATCCGGGCCCGAGGTCCCACCTGCCATTGTTCCGCGGATGGTATGGCAGGCCGCGCAAGGCTTGCTCATGAATGCTGTCTTTCCAAGGGCTGCCTCGGGATCGGAAGGCTCAATCGCGCTCTGGTGTTGCGCGAACTGCCAACTTCGATAGTCCCGCTCCTCCTGTGCCACCACCAGAAACGCCATATGGCTGTGCTGGAGCCCACAAAACTCGGCACACTGCCCTCGATAAATGCCGGGGTTCTTTGCGTTCAGCGTCAGGGTGTTCAACCGGCCCGGGATCATGTCGAGTTTGCCGGCAAGGCTCGGGACCCAAAATGAATGGATGACGTCGATCGATTCCAGTTGCAGGCGCACATTCTGACCAACCGGGATGTGGAGTTCGTTTGCGGTCTGAAAGATTTGCGTTCCATCCGGATATTCGTAGATGAACTGCCACCACCATTGCTGCGCCTTCACCCGGACGGTGACAGCTGCATCTAAGCTGTTGTAGAGCGCCCGGGTCGTGTAAAAACTTGCCACGGTCAGTGCGCTTATGACCAGGACGGTTCCTGTCACCGCGGCGCTGACGATCCTCGTTATGTTCTGCTCCGATCGATCATGCTCGACAATCGGCCGGTTTCTCCCATGCAACAGCGACCAGGCCATGAAAGCGACAACAAGCAGCCAGACAGCCGTACATACGACGACGACAAGGATGATCAAATCCTTCAGCGCGCCGGCTGACGTGCCATGGGTATCAAGTGCCGACTGAGGACCAGTGCATCCCGCAAGCACGGACAAAAGCGATATGGCCAGGCAGTTTCTCATCAGGGCGACGGCCCGTGTTCCGCATGGATAGGATTTGGTCCTTCGTCAAAGAGTATCGACGCCGGACCGCGATTTTCGGCCGGTCGATCAGTTTTATCATCATTGCGACTTGGTGCCACCACGCTCGTCGAGTAAGCGCCGAGTGACTTGACGTAGCCGGCCAACTGCCAGATCTCGTCACTGGTCATCCTGTCCTTGAAGGCAGGCATTCCGTGGGGTCGCCCATCTCTGATCGAGGCGACGATCGACACCATTGATGGCCCGTAATACCACCAGCCATCAATGAAAGATGGGCCGGTCCCGCCCCGCCCGTCACCGTGGCAGGCCGAACAGCCGAACCAGGAATATAGCCGCTTGCCCTGGCTGAGATCATAACCGGTTTTTTCGTAGGACTGGCCAAGCGCAAAATATACCTCCGTGGGTGCCCCGCTGATGCGGTTTGGCATCAGCCGGAACTGGTCAAGCGCGGCAGATACCGGAGGATCGGTCCGGTAAACTCGCGGCTCCCTGAAATAGCCGATCGCTGCGGCTGACATGAGACCAAGCGACACGAGCAGGACCTTCGCAATCGAGCACCGGAACACGAGGCCTCACTCTACGGACAATTGATCGGATCGACGGAACCGGACCGGCAAGAGCTTATAGGATGGTGTCTTGGCTTTCGGGTCATGATGGCTCAAAGGAAAGAGCCGGTTCACCTCCGGATAATATGCTGCGCAGCAGCCCCTCGGAATATTGTAGGCGACGAGGCGGAAGCCTCGCACCTTGCGGTCGGTTTGACCGTCGATCGCCGTGATTACGTCGACCAGGTCACCGGCAGCGAACCCGAGCGCGGCAATGTCATCCCGGTTGACGAAGAGGACATGCCTCGTACCGTCGACGCCCCTGAAACGGTCGCTGTAACCATAGATCGTCGTGTTGAACTGATCATTCGAGCGCAGACTTGCGAGATTGAGCACGTCGGGACGAACCGCAGCCTCGCCAAAGTCGGGAAACAGTCGAGCCGGAGTGATGAAGTTTGCCTTTTGATTGGCCGTTACCCATTTGCGCTCGCGCGCCGGAACCGGCCGGGTCAGTCCGCCCGGCTGAAAAAGACGTGCGTTAAAATCCTTAAAGGTCTCGGGATAGGTCTCCTCGATTGCCGCCCTGATAAGCGAGTAGTCCGCAACCCATGCATCCCATGGCACCTGCCCTTTGGTTAATGTCGCCTTGGCCATTCCCGCAATAATCGCCGGCTCGGAAAGAAGATGGGGACTTGCAGGCTCCACTCTGCCCCGGGAGCCATGGAAATGGGCAACCGAGCTTTCGATCGAGACCGCCTGCGGCCCGCTTGCCTGCCGGTCGATCTCCAGGCGGCCGAGGCATGGCAGGAGATAGGCGATTTCCCCGTGAATAAGGTGACTGCGGTTGAGCTTCGTTGCGATCTGGACAGTGAGGCGCAGCTTCGGCCAGGCGGCCTCCATAGCAGCCGTTTCCGGGATCGCGCGAATGAAATTGCCGCCGAGGCTTAGGAAAGCACGTGTCTGGCCCGATAGGATGGACCGGCAGGTGTCGACCGTGGAATGCCCCTCCCACCTCGGCGGTTCGAACTTGTAGAGTTCCGCAAGCTTGTCGAGGGGAACGAGGGCGGGTTTTTCGGTAATGCCAACAGTTCTTTGTCCCTGAACATTGGAGTGACCACGCACGGCACAGATATTGGCCCCTGGTTTGCCGATATTGCCCCGCAAGAGCGCAAGGTTAGCCACCATGTGAACGTTGTCGACACCCATTAGCTGCTGGGTCAGTCCCATACCGTAGACAAGCAGAACCGCATTCGCATCGGCGTAGGTGCGCGCGGCCTGTGTCATCTGCTCGCGGCTCAGGCCGGAAACTCTCTCCAGCTCCTCCCACGTATGTTTGCGCGCCACGGCCGCAAACTCTTGGAAACCGGCGGTGTGCTCGGCGATGAAGTCGTGATCAAGCACATGCTTCTTATCGACAGCTCCAACGGAGGCGGCAAACGCAACCGCTGCAGCGCTATCGCTTCTCGGCTCCGCGTCGGCTCCTGAGACCTTGCTGACATGCAGTTCGTTTTTGGCGTCATCGGCCTCGATCAATGCTTTGCATACGCCAAAAAGCGCAGCGACGTCTCCGCCGTTCCGCACCTGATAATATTCGCTGGAGATCTGCGTCTCCTTCCCGCTCAACATTTCTCCCGGTGCCTGCGGATTGACGAAACGCTCTAGGCCCGGCTCTTTCAGGAGGTTGAAGGTAACAATCTTGACGCCACGATCGACGGCATCCTGTAGATCGTGAAGCATTCGCGGCGACGACGTCGACACGTTCTGCGCGATATAGAAAATGCAGTCGCAGTTTTGAAAATCCGAAAGGATCGCAGTCCCGACGGTCGCTCCGATGCTTTCCGGAAGGCCAACGGAAGTGCTCTCATGGCACATGTTCGACGAATCTGGGAGGTTATTGGTGCCGAACATGCGGGCAAATAGCTGATACATATAGGACGTTTCGAGTGATGCGCGCCCTGAAGTATAAAACTCAGCCTGCTCTGGAGCGACCTGTCGCAGTTCGCGCCCGATCTCGTCGAAGGCAGCCTCCCAACTGACGGGGAGGTATTTGTCGGATAGAGGATCCCAGCGCATGGGGTGGGTCAAACGGCCCTGTTCTTCCAGGTCATGGTCCAGCCAATTCGCAAGTTCCGTCAGCGTGTGGTTTGCAAAGAACGCCTCGTCGGCACGACGTTTTGTGATTTCCCAAGCCGTTGCTTTTGCGCCATTTTCACAAAACTCCAATGGGTGCGTTTTCGCCGGCTTGGCCCAGGCACAGCTGACGCACATATATCCGTCTGGCTTGTTCTGGTGGGAAAGCAGAGAGGGTCCGGTCAGCGGAATGTGTTCGCGCAATATGATTTCGCCAACAGACTTCGCCGACCCCCAGCCTCCGGCGGGGCCGCTATCAAATCCAATCTTTGGTTTTTTCGGTCTTGAGGACATCTGGCTGACCTTGGGGGAAAGGGAAATCGTGCCCGCTGGGGCGGGAATCGAGCCCGAGTGCTTGCTAGAAACCAAAGCGGTTCGGGCAACGAAGAAGTGACAACGACTATGGCAAATGCCAGCTCTGCCAGCTACCGACTGCACGCCAGCCAATGGTGTTCGAGGACGGATGGTCGATCGAGTTTGCGGACCCAACAACCTGCCGGCCTATGTGAGTCTGTATGAACGTCATCGGGCGAAGATCTGTCTCTGTATTGCCCGAGCGCCTGCTCTTGGTTATCTGATGATGGTTGTCTTGCATCTAAGGTCTGCCAGGCATGGCTGGTTATCTGTAGTCGGCGTGCAAATGAGCCACAACAGGTCTAGAACGACGTTGGGCCCGCCGAGTTCCCCCGTCATGCATTGTGTCCGCTACCGTACAGCTACCGGGTGGAAGGACTGGAGAGCGGGTTCCACTTTGTCTCGTGATCAGTTTTCATCAACATCGCAACACTCTCTTCTCCGTGCAAAACGGGACCCGGGTTTCTTCCGCGCAGCGGAGGCAATGAAGAGAGTGGCTTGATCCATGGCGGCTCATCCTCCTCGTCGCCATCGCGGCAACTGTTCGCCTGAGCGCGGCTGCCTTTAACTCGAAAAGCAGCGGATCCCAGGCACGACCAATATCTCCTTTCAAAAGTCGTCGCCCAGACCGAGACGTTGAGGGTCATCAATCACGTAAGGAGCGACAGACCGCCAAATAGCACTCCACGCGATCGCATTTCTGCCGCCAGCCAGTGCGGACCACGTCGCCGACGACCCGATCGGTCCATTCCGGTCCCGCAAAAACGCCGATCCGATTCCTCGATCAAGCGGTTCGCCTAACCATGCGTACAAGCGCGATAAGAATGCAGGCCCCGATAAAACCAGCCACGAGATAGCCCAGCCACCCCCCGAGGACGACCCCGAAAAGGGACAGGAGRAAATTGGCGACGATAGCGCCGACAATTCCGAGCAGGATGTTCATCAAAACGCCCATGTTGCTCTTCATGAACATTTCGGCGAGCCAACCTGCAATGCCGCCGATAATGATTGCGGCGATCCAGCCGATACCTGCGTTTTCCATGAGAATTCTCCCTACTGTGTTGAAGCTGAATTGTGACGCGGTGGCCGCCCGAATGATTCACAGGCCGTCGAAATCTTTGCGAACGATCAAGGCCGTAACACCGGCACGAGCAATTGGTTCCTTTCGTCACCTATGCGGTTGATCGATCTCGCGGGATGAGGTCAGCTCTGAGCGCCGCGGACGGCGGTTGTCGAA
Source organism: Rhizobium sp. 01T444 (assembly GCF_056398305.1). Classification (NCBI taxonomy): domain Bacteria; kingdom Pseudomonadati; phylum Pseudomonadota; class Alphaproteobacteria; order Hyphomicrobiales; family Rhizobiaceae; genus Rhizobium; species Rhizobium sp. 01T444. Next base: position 16,933 of record NZ_JBFTPD010000038.1, on the reverse strand, counting down.
GGCGTCGAAATCGTGACCCTGTTCGTCATGTCTAGCAAGCATCTGCCACATGTCAAAACGTGGACGTGAAATCCTCGTTCCATGCCCTCACCTTAATAAAGCAATTCCGCATGTCGCTTTTGGATTTATGAAGGGCCTTTGCGGTCTAGCGATCAAAAATCGCACCACTCCGGAACGAAGTCGTCACCAGGAAGTTCAACAGGCTCCACCAACCGGCCAATGGAGTTCCCTCATGAAAACTACCTATGTTCTCGCGAGCCTCGCCGTCATGCTTACCTCCCCTGCTCTAGCGCAGTCTGCCGCCGAAAAGACCGGTGTCAACTCGGTGATGGGCGTTGCACCCAAGACAGAGGATTTCGTCACCGAAGCGGCTACAAGCGACATATTCGAGATCGAATCGAGCAAGCTTGCGCTGGAGCGTTCTTCGGACCCCGCGACGAAAACCTTCGCCCAGCAGATGATCAACGACCACACCAAGACGTCTGAAGAATTGAAGGCATTCGTGTCGGGCGGGAAGGTCAAGGCGACCATTCCAGCTGCCATGAGCTCCTCTCAGCAAAGCATGCTCGATGACCTCAAGAAGCTGCAAGGCGATGATTTTACCAAGAAGTATCATTCGGATCAGGAGGACGTGCACGAGGATGCGGTCGATCTTTTCAAACGATACGGCGACGAGGGTGACGATGCCGAACTGAAGGCTTGGGCAGCAAAGACCAGACCCGCGCTCGAGCATCATTTGCAGATGGCGACAGAAATGAACAAGTAGAAGATCGGGACGCCTTCTGGGAGCTTTGCCTCGACGCCTCAGCTGGTATTGAACGCGGGACAGTGCCGGGCGGTTTCGATTGCATTGATCCTCTACCGCGAGCCCAATCTAATCGAGCGGTTCTTCTCCAAGCTGGAGCACTTCCGCCGGGTTGCCACGCGCTACGACAACCTCGTCGCAAACTTGTTTGCTGTGGTCAAGCTCGCCTCAATGCGGCTGGGGCTGCGCGCTTATGAGTCTACGACATAGCTGCCACAAATCTTAGATCATGATCTCGCCGCCGGTGACAGGAACGATGGCGCCGGTCATGAAGCTTCCGAGATCGGACGCCAGTAATACCTAGGCGCCCGCGAGCTCCGCCGGTTGCCCGGCTCGCCCGATCAAAGTCTGCTGTCCGAACTTCGCGGCCTTTTCTGCGGGCATGGTCGAGGGTATAAGAGGCGTCCAAATTGGGCCCGGCGCTACCGCATTCACGCGGATGCCTTTCTCCGCGACCATTTCTGCAAGTCCTGCCGTAAAATTGGAGATAGCGCCTTTCGTCGACGCGTAGGCAAGAAGCTGAGGCGATGGTTGACGCGACTGTATGGACGTTGTGTTGATGATCGAGCTGCCAGGTCGCATGTGCGGGATCGCAGCCTTCGACAGGAAGAAAGGTGCATAGATATTTGTGCGGAAGGTTTTATCCCACTCTTCCACCGGAATGTCGGAAATGTCCGCGTAGGTGCGCTGGAAGGCAGCATTATTGACGAGAATGTCGATCGCCCCGAGCTCTCGAATTGCCCGCTGAACCAGCTTCTCGCAATGGCCTTCGGAGGTGATATCGCCCGGCGCGACGATAGCTTTTTGACCTGCTTCTTTCACCCATCGAGCGGTATCTTCCGCGTCGTCAATTTCATCAAGAAACGATATAAGAATATCAGCGCCTTCGCGAGCAAAGGCGATCGCGACTGCCTTGCCGATTCCGGAATCTGCGCCGGTGATGAGAGCCACCTTGCCCTTCAATCTGCCGTTTCCTTCATACGAATGCTCCCCGTGATCGGGGATAGGCTCCATCCTAGCTGTCTTGCCAGGCGGCTCCTGCTTTTGCTTCGGGTACGGCGGGATCGGGCGTCGTTCTTCGCTCATTGGAACCTCCTGTTCTTAGCGTCGACTCAACCTCCACGAGGCGTAACGGTTCCGTTGCTCGGTGACTTCTGCAGCCTTAAAGTTTCGGGCCGGCGCGCGCGGCGATAGGGAAGCACTGTCGCCATGCGATCATTGCAGATCGTCCTGAAAGATCCGTCCTCCGCGCAGCGGCAAGAAACAATTGAAGCACTTTGTCGCTCAAGCCACCGAATTCGGAGAGGAATGTGATGCGGTTGTCGGTGACGTTTCTTCCAGCCCTTCAACGCGAACTTCTGCGAGCGCTTCGACTGACGATCCAGCGTCTTCGACTGCGTCGAGGCTGAAGGTCGCAACCTGGACCATCATTTCCTTCGCGCGCTGCACCGCTGCAGCATCCTCCAATCCATCGGAGGCCAGCACGACGGAAATGAGCTCGCCGCCTTCGCCTTTGAATTCAACTGTGGTCTTGCCGTCGGATTGACCGACGACATTCGTTCCAATGATCTGCATATCAATCTCCTTCAACGTCCGGTGAATGCGGCCACTAGCGATTGGTTCCGCCACAGTTGGATTTCATACGCGACCCGCTACCCTCAAACGCAGGCAAAACAAGGCAAAACCCCTTTCGCCACTCGCGGACGGGCGCCGTAAGAAAGCTGAAGCGCCTGACGCCCAAGTTGCGTGCACCTGATGCGCGCGGTCTAATGAATGCGGATTGAAGTCATTCGCTGGGGGGCGCGACCCTCGCCAGGAAGGATTACGTCTATCATGAACCGTGCCGAGGGATATCGCCTTCGTTTTTAACAAAGCATGATCGACTGCACGGCCTTGCCGACAATTGGCAAGGCCGGTTTGCAGGGATGACACCGAGTTTGGTCCACCCTTTATTTTAGGCGCCGGCGACCATGCTTGTCGACGATCAGGAAAATTCATCCACTGCGATGGCGTACCCTGCCGTATAGAGTGCCAAGATCATCCAGCATGCGCTCGTAGCGCGACCGAGGCGCGGGCGACCTCAGCCCAGCAATGGCGAAAGCGACCGCACCGACAAGCACAGCGACGGTCATCAGGCTGGAGACAGGATAGAGCTTCACGGTGGCTTCGGTCTGTCGCGCCGCCTGACGGGCTCCCCCTTTGATCTTACCGGCGGCCTCCGCGACCTGTTTGCGAAGGGCGTCCAATTGCTTGCGCAGGGCTCCGATTTCCTCCTCGGCATTGAACCCAGGCTGCGGCGGGATGCCGACCGATCCCACATTCGTATCGATGATAGCACGCGGCACGGGCTCGCCGAGTTTCGCGCCCCCCGAGATAAGCGAGGCCGTTTGGTTTTTTTGGGCTGGCATGATGTCATCTCCTTACTTGCGGGTGCAATCGATTAGCGCACCCTTGCATCGAACAAAGACGCCGCTTCACAGCTGTTTGTTCCATCGTCCGCGATTCCGGGTGCGAACAGTCCTGGGGCCCTCTCACCGGCTTGTCTTTGTCGAGGCCACGACAGCATTTCATGCGAGCCGTTCACCCGGCATCGGAGAACAGCGTTTATCTGCGAGAGAAATGACAAAAGCCCCCGCAAGGGCGTGCGGGGGCTTTTAGGTCTTTATGACCTGTCACCCTCGTACAGATTGGGGGCGTGCGTTGAGTGACGGATATCAACTTTCTCCGCCGCGGTCGGTTCCGCGTCTTGCAGATATTTTCGTGAGGGTAGTGTCGAAAGGGCGGTAGTAAGGGATGAAGGTCATCGGGTGGCACGTCGTGGTCAGCCTTGCTTGCGTGGAAAACATGAACTCGACGCCAGCCGGATCCCAACCCGCCAATGCAGAGATCGCCTGCCGACGATCGCTAAAATCGCATATTGGATACGATTTTTTCCTCCTAAAGGGGCATGTCGGCTGCGGTGCCATGAAACACCGCCTCGATGTTATTGCCATCAGGATCAAAGACGAAGGCTGCAAAATATCCTTGATGGTAATGCCGAAAGCCTGGACCTCCGTTGTCCTTGCCACCAGCTTCGAGCGCGATCGAATGGAAACGAACAACACTTGCCATATCTGTTGCACGAAATGCGAGATGCAACCGCGAAACGTGGGTATTGGCCTTGTCCACCCACAGTTCTTCACAGGCAAAATGTGTCTTGCTCTCCGAACTGAAGCTTCGCCCCAATGCAGCAAGCGCTGCGCGATAAAAACGGCGGCTCGCTTCAAGGTCCGCGACCCGCATATGGACATGGTCGATCAGGGCGATTTGCAGGGTTTGCATCGGCGCGGCCTCCTTCGCGGGACATGGGCAAGAACGCCGTTTCGTCAATCGCGGTTCCCTTAGCCCGCGATCGGTCCGGGGCAACGCTGGATCATAGATCGGTATCAGCTTCGAGATCGGAACGACTATCGGGCAATGGCGTTCATGTTTACCGACAGGGATGGAACCAGATGACGACATATTACTTCGCGGTGCAGGACCTCGATGAGGAATTCGACGCCGACATAGGGTTGGATCTGCCCGACCTTCCCTGCGCAATCAACTATGCACGGCGGGCGTTGTCCGACATGGCACTGGACGGTATTCCTACCGTCCCCGGAGCTCGGCAGGCCGTGACAGTTCTCGGCCCGGATCGAATTCCCATTGCCATCGTCAGCTTGTGCATTTCAATTGATTGGTGCGATGAAAAGGGTTCTGTGATGCCAGGCCCAGAGTGAATTCTTGCGCCAACGAACGCTCAAGCCATGGTGGGGACCCTAGAACTGCCGTTCGTCTGGCCCGCACGCAACTATCGCTGACCGATTTCAATACGAAGATTGYGCCCGGGCGGAAATGCGCAGGATTCGATTCAAAGTGCTTACAGCGACGGTCTAACAGCAAGCGACGTTGTTCATCTTTTCCCCTAAGCGAAATTCGGGTTTTGCTCCGGCAGCGTCTCCACTACCTCCCGTTCGGTCGCGTTCTCGGACCCACGCAAACGGAGGCGGTGCCTGCTCTACCAACAGGCATAGCCGGCGTCCTGGCCCGACAGGATGCAGTTTTCAGGCCACGGCGGCCCTGTCCATGAACGCTCGTTCAATCGCCGTCTGGAGTTGTTCTTGGGTAAATGGTTTGGTCATCCGTATCATGCCATGATATGCGGAATCCTCTGGAAGATCGGCGTAGCCTGACGCAAGAATGACCGGGATTCCGGGATAGGACGTAAAAATGCGACGCGCCAAATCGGCCCCTGTCATTCCGGGCATAGCGTGATCGGTAACTATTAAATCGCACCCGTCCCCTCTTTCCAGCACGAGCATTGCCTGTGAAGCTGAAGCTGCCTCGACAGTGACGTGACCCAGGTCCTCCAGCATTGCGACGGTGCCCATCCTGACCAGCATGTCGTCGTCGACCACAAGAACCCTGTGCTGTGCGAAGGTGGAGGGGGCCGTATCAGACATAACGGCTTCAGGCGCCCGGGCACCCTCCTCGATCTGCTCTGCCACAGGCAGCCAAAGGGAAACGGTTGTTCCTGATCCTTTGCTGCTGAAGATCTGGAGGACACCCCCCGACTGCGCAGCCAGTCCATGCACCATCGATAGCCCGAGCCCGGTCCCCTTGCCGATTCCTTTGGTTGTGAAGAAAGGTTCTGCGGCGCGGGCAAGCGTCGCCTCGTCCATGCCCTCACCGGTATCGACGACGGAAATGCGCAGAAACCGGCCGCCTTTAAGTGTCGCGGGTGGGTCTTCGTCCGCTGCGGCTTCTATTGTGACGCTCCCACCATCTTCCATGGCATCTCGGGCATTGACGAACAGGTTGAGCAACGCAAGCTCAAGCTGATTTCGATCAATCAGGACCGGCGGAAGTCCTGCCGGAATTTTTGTTTCAAAGGAGATCCGCGGTCCCACTGCCTTACCCAACAGATCTTTGACGTCATCGAACAGCCTTGCAAAATCGATTGCCTGGGGTTTCAAATCCTGGCGCCGGGCGAACGCCAGTAGCCTTTGTGTCAAAGCCGATCCCCGCTCCGCGGCCTGCAGGGCATTCATGATGAGACGTTCGCTCCGCTCATCGTCCGGCAAGCGTTTCTTCAACAAGTTCAGGCTGCCGAGGATCGCCATAAGCAGATTGTTGAAATCATGTGCAACCCCACCTGTCAACTGTCCAATCGTGTCAAGCTTCTGGGCTTCAAAAAGCTGCGCGAGGGCGTCTTCCCGCTCGCGGGTCTTTTGCTCGATGCGCTGCTCTAGCTCTTCATTGAGTTGACGCAGCTGTGCCGACGATGCTTCGAGTTCGGCCGTCCTTTGAAGGACCCGCGCCTCGAGGTCGGAATTCAGCCCCTCCAGCTCCCGGGTTTTGCGATGGAGATCGGCAAATACCCGGACCTTGGCGCGCAGCACTTCAGGAACGATTGGAACCGACACATAATCGACGGCTCCAGCCTCGTATCCACGCAGACGGTCCGGCTCCGCCATCATTACGGCCGAGACGAATATGATAGCGGTGTTTTGATAGCGAGGATGTTCCCTGATCATGCTAACGAGCTCGAAACCGTCCTGTTCAGGCATGCAGACATCGACCAGGATCACGGCGATTTCGGATCGCAACAGATGTTCGAGCGCCTCGCGGCCCGATTGCGCCTTAATAAGGTTCTCGCCGAGGTCCTGGAGGATGACCTCGTAGCTGAGTAGTTTCGCGGGCTGATCATCCACCAAAAGGATGTTCACGGGCTTCATGGCGAACTCCTCAACGGTGTAGCCACATGCGGAGCGCCGAGAGGAGCTGCTCCGTATTGACCGGCTTGGCCAGATAGTCCGATGCACCAGCCTCAAGACACTTCTCACGGTCCCCCTTCATTGCCTTTGCCGTTAAGGCCACAATTGGAAGTCGCCGGAAAGTGGGGTCCGCGCGGATGACCTGCATTGTCTCATAACCATCCATACCCGGCATCATGATGTCCATCAGCACGATGGCCACTGACGGCTCGCCATTGATCACCTCGATCGCCTCGCTGCCGGTGGTCGCCGTCAGGACCCTCATGCCACGGCGCTCAAGCACGCTACTGAGCGCAAAGATATTGCGCGCGTCATCGTCGACGAGCAAAACGGTTTCACCAAATAGGTCCTCATCGGAACTATGCAGGTCTTCCAGCATGGCCTGTTTGGATGCCGGCATGTCCGCAACGACGCGGTGAAGGAAGAGCGCCGTTTCATCCAGAAGCCGCTCGGGCGATTCAACGCCCTTGACGACCACGCTTCGGGCCATGCTGTGAAGCCGAGCGTCCTCCTCGGGAGAGAGTTCGCGGCCCGTGAAGACAACGACAGGAATTTCGCCAATGTCGGTATCGTCACGCATTTTTTCCAGCACTTCGAAGCCCGACATATCGGGAAGCGTCAAATCGAGGACGACACAATCGGCAGGGTCGTTCCTGAGCGCGGCAAGAGCCTCCGATCCCGAGCCGACGCTGGCGATGTCTATGTCGTCATGGCCAAGGAGCGCCATCACACTGATCCGCTCAGCCTCGTTGTCTTCCACCAAAAGCAGGCGCTTGCGCCTCGGCTCCGTATAGGATCGCAGCCGCGATAGAGCCTTGACTAGTCCGTCGGGCGTTGTCGGCTTGCTCATGAACGCGAAGGCGCCCCGGGTCAATCCGTGTTGGCGATCCTCATCGAGACTGATGATCTGCACCGGAATGTGGCGGGTCTGGGCGTTCTGTTTGAGCTGGCTCAACACCGTCCATCCCAGCATGTCGGGAAGGAAGATATCAAGGGATATCGCAGCCGGCTTGTATTCCTGCGCCAGAGCCAGGGCATCGGCGCCGCGCATCGCCACCAGAACCTTGAAGCCGGTGTCGTGCGCCAAGTCCAGCAGAACTCGGGCGTAATGGGGATCATCCTCCACGACAAGCAGAACCGTGTCGCCAGATGCGATGCGATCCCGGTCATCCTCGACATGTTCGGTCGGCTTGTCCGCCCGCCGGCTCGCTGCTGCATCCGCGAGTTGCACGATATTGTTCGATTTTGGAACCTCCTGTGGCGCTATGGTACCCGCACCAACATAGGTCAGTGGAAGATAAAGGACGAAGGTGCTGCCCGCGCCCGGAGTGCTTCGAAGCTGAATTTCCCCGCCGAGCAGGTTCGCGAGTTCGCGGCTGATGGCGAGGCCGAGGCCTGTGCCCCCATATTTTCGGCTTGTTGACGCGTCAGCCTGCTGGAAGGCTTCGAAAATGATGCGCTGCTTTTCCGGAGGAATACCGATGCCGGTGTCGGCAACCTCGAATGCGATGACGGACGGCGCGTGCTTTAGCGAAGAATGATCCGGAGACCATCCGCCGGCCACTGCATTCACACGAAGCGTGACCCCGCCCTCAGCCGTGAACTTGAAGGCGTTCGACAACAGGTTCTTTAAAATCTGCTGAAGTCGTTTGGAATCGGTGATGATGCTCCTGGCGACGTCGCCCCCGATTTCCACCCCGAATGTCAGGCCGCGGTTCTCCGCCTCGTGTCTGAACGGCCGGGCCATCACTTCAAGCAGGTTGTTGATGAAGATTTCCTCAGCGTCCACCGATACGGTTCCGGATTCGATCTTGGACAGGTCGAGGATGTCGCTGATGAGGTTGAGAAGATCCGTCCCCGCCCCATGGATCGTTTTGGCGAATTCGACCTGCTTACCCGAAAGATTTCCTTCCGGATTTTCCCCGAGCTGTTGACCGAGGATCAGGATGGAATTGAGCGGCGTGCGTAGCTCATGCGACATGTTTGCAAGAAATTCAGACTTGTATTTCGACGTCAGCGCGAGCTCGGCGGCCTGTTCTTCAAGAGCGCGACGGGCCTGCTCGATCTCCTGGTTCTTCGCCTCGACCTCGACATTGCGCTCCTCGAGCTGCTGCGCTTTCTGTTCGAGTTGCTCGTTGGTCTGCTGCAGTTCGCGCTGCTGGGTCTGAAGCTCCGCTGCAAGCTGCTGCGACTGCTTGAGCAGGCCTTCGGTCTGCATCGTTGCTTCAATGGAGTTGAGAACAATGCCGATGGACGTGGTCAACTGGTCCAGGAAGGAGATCTGCAGTTCAGTGAAATTGCCTGCCGAGGCAAGTTCGATAACCGCCTTGACCTGTCCTTCGAAATGGACCGGCAGGACTATGGCACTCCTTGGCAAGGCCGAGAATACGCCCGAGCTGATCGGGACGACATTGACGGGGAGGTCGGTGATCAGGATCCGCCGAGCGTCGCTGGCGCACTGGCCGACAAGGCCCTGACCGAACTCAAGTCGCGTGGGATGGGCAGTCTCCATCCCCTGCGCATAGACCGACAGCAGGGAAAGCATCCGCTGAGGGCCGTCATCGACCTGATAAATAACCCCTTGATGGGCTCCGACAAGCGGAGCAAGCTCCGAAAGCAGCATCTTTCCCACAAGTGTCAGGTCGCGTTGCCCCTGCAGCATGTTGGTGAAGCGGGCAAGGTTGGTTTTCAGCCAGTCCTGTTCTGTGTTGCGCTCGGTCGTCAGGCGCAGGTTTCCGATCATCGTGTTGATATTGTCTTTCAGTTCCGCGACCTCGCCGCGCGCTTCGACCTGGATGGACCGGGTCAGGTCGCCCTTGGTGACCGCAGTGGCGACTTCCGCAATCGCGCGCACCTGGGTCGTCAGGTTGGCGGCGAGCAGGTTCACGTTGCCGGTCAGGTCTTTCCAGGTGCCGGCCGTGCCTGGCACGTTCGCCTGCCCGCCAAGTCGGCCTTCGACGCCGACTTCACGCGCCACGGTCGTCACCTGGTCGGCGAAGGTGGCGAGCGTGTTGGTCATATTGTTGATGGTCTCGGCCAAAGCGGCGACTTCGCCCTTGGAGGCGACGGTGAGGTTCTGCTTGAGGTCGCCGTTGGCCACCGCCGTCACGACCTTGACGATGCCGCGCACCTGTTCGGTCAGGTTTGCGGCCATGACATTGACGGTATCGGTGAGGTCCTTCCAAGTGCCGGCGACACCCGGCACTTGCGCCTGTCCACCGAGCTTGCCTTCAGTGCCCACTTCGCGTGCGACACGTGTCACTTCGCCGGCAAAAGCATTCAACTGGTCCACCATCGTGTTGATGGTGTTCTTCAGCTCGAGGATTTCACCCTTCACATCGACGGTGATCTTTCGGGATAGGTCGCCGCGCGCGACGGCCGTCGTCACTTCCGCGATGTTGCGAACCTGGGTTGTCAAGTTTGCGGCAAGCAGATTGACGTTGTCGGTCAAGTCCTTCCATGTGCCAGCGACGCCCGGAACGACGGCCTGTCCACCAAGGCGTCCGTCGGTGCCGACCTCTCGCGCTACGCGCGTCACCTCGCCCGCAAACGAGCGCAGCTGATCGACCATCGTGTTGAGGGTATCTTTCAGGAGCAGGATTTCTCCGCGCACGTCGACGGTGATCTTGCGCGACAGGTCACCATTGGCGATCGCGGTGGCGACCTCGGCGATATTGCGCACCTGTGCCGTCAGGTTGCCGGCCATGGAGTTGACGCTGTCGGTCAGGTCCTTCCAGGTGCCGGCGACACCCGGCACTTGCGCCTGACCGCCTAGCTTGCCTTCGGTACCCACTTCGCGTGCAACGCGCGTCACTTCGCCGGCAAAGGCGTTCAACTGGTCCACCATCGTATTGATGGTGTTCTTCAGTTCGAGGATTTCCCCCTTCACGTCGACGGTGATCTTTCGGGAGAGGTCACCACGCGCCACGGCCGTCGTGACTTCGGCAATATTGCGCACCTGGCCGGTGAGGTTGGAGGCCATGGAGTTGACGTTTTCGGTGAGATCCTTCCAGGTGCCGGCGACCCCCGGCACCTGCGCCTGACCGCCGAGTTTGCCCTCCGTTCCCACCTCACGCGCCACGCGGGTCACTTCGGAGGCGAACCGGTTCAACTGGTCCACCATCGTGTTCAAGGTTTCCTTGAGCTCAAGGATTTCGCCCGAGACCGAAACAGTGATCTTCTTTGATAGGTCACCATTGGCAATTGCGGTTGAGACCTCCGCAATATTGCGCACCTGGGCCGTGAGGTTTCCGGCCATGGAATTGACCGAGTCCGTTAAATCCTTCCACGTACCGGCAACACCGAGCACGTTCGCCTGGCCACCCAGCCGCCCCTCCGTACCGACCTCGCGTGCGACACGCGTCACTTCGCCGGCAAAGCCATTCAACTGGTCAACCATCGTGTTGATGGTTTCCTTCAGCTCGAGGATCTCGCCCGAAACAGTGACCGTGATCTTCTTCGATAGGTCGCCCTGGGCGACGGCGGTCGCGACCTCGGCAATATTGCGCACCTGGGCGGTAAGGTTTGAGGCCATCGAATTGACGGAGTCGGTCAAATCTTTCCACGTGCCCGCAACGCCGCGAACATTCGCCTGCCCGCCGAGCTGTCCTTCCGTGCCAACCTCGCGCGCCACGCGCGTCACTTCGGAGGCAAAGGCATTGAGCTGATCGACCATCGTGTTGATGGTCTCCTTCAGTTCGAGTATCTCGCCCTTGACGTCGACGGTGATCTTCTTCGACAGATCGCCACTGGCGATCGCAGTGGAAACTTCAGCGATGTTACGCACCTGGGCGGTCAGGTTGCCGGCCATCGAGTTGACGTTTTCGGTCAAGTCCTTCCAGGTGCCAGCGACGCCCGTGACGTTGGCTTGCCCGCCAAGCCGGCCTTCCGTTCCAACTTCACGAGCGACACGGGTCACTTCCGACGCAAACGCGTTCAACTGGTCCACCATCGTGTTGATGGTTTCCTTCAGCTCAAGGATTTCCCCCGACACCGTGACGGTGATCTTCTTCGACAGGTCGCCGTTGGCAATTGCGGTCGACACGTCAGCGATATTGCGGACCTGGGCGGTCAGGTTCGACGCCATCGAATTGACGTTGTCGGTCAAATCTTTCCAGGTACCCGCCACACCGGGAACCTGGGCCTGCCCGCCAAGCCGGCCTTCGGTTCCGACTTCGCGCGCGACGCGCGTTACTTCGCCGGCAAATCCGTTCAGCTGATCGACCATCGTATTGATGGTCTCCTTCAGTTCCAGGATTTCGCCGGAGACATCAACCGTGATCTTGCGCGACAGGTCGCCACGCGCCACGGCGGTCGTTACCTGGGCGATATTTCGAACCTGAGCCGTCAGGTTCCCGCACATTGCATTGACCGAGTCCGTCAAATCCTTCCATGTTCCGGCGACGCCCGGCACCAGCGCCTGCCCTCCCAGTTTGCCTTCAGTTCCCACCTCACGGGCAACGCGTGTCACTTCGGACGCGAAGGAGCGAAGTTGGTCCACCATCGTGTTGATGGCTTCCTTGAGTTGCAGGATTTCGCCTCGCACGTCGACCGTAATCTTCTTGGAAAGGTCGCCATTGGCCACCGCGATTGTAACGTCGGCAATGTTTCGCACCTGAGCGGTCAAGTTCGAGGCCATGGAATTGACACTTTCGGTCAGATCCTTCCAGACACCCGTCACCTCCGGCACTTGGGCCTGTCCACCAAGCTTGCCGTCCGTGCCGACTTCGCGCGCAACACGGGTGACTTCCGAGGTGAAGACGCTAAGCTGCTTGATCATCGTGTTGACGATGTCAGCAGAGCGCAAGAATTCCCCTTTCAGCGGTCGGCCGTCGACATCAAGCGGCACCGTCTGCAAAAGGTCGCCTTTGGCGACGGCAGTGATCGTTCGGGTGACCGCCGTCGTCGGCCAGAGAAGGTCTCCGATCAGCTGATTGATCGATCCTTCCATGTCCGACCACGATCCGTCCGAGAGACCAAATCGGACCCGTGTGCTCGTCTGCCCTTCCCGACCCACGACCTGGCCGACATGTTCGAGTTGCTGAGACATTCGCTGATTGGCTGCAATGATGTCGTTGAGTGCGTCGGCAACCTTGCCCGTAACACCCGTCAGATCCGAGGGCATCCGAACAGAGAAATCACCCCGTCTGACTGCGGTGAGGATTTCCAAGAGCGCGCTGGCGGAACGCTCGGAAATGCCATTCACCTCACGCTCGCTCCCGCCGACGCTTTCAACCTCTTGACGCCCAATCCCAACGTTTTGATTGACCATGGAATCCCCCATTCATCGATGGGCAAAATGTAGCGCGCAGGTGGAAAATTGGTATGGGGTTCCTCGCCCATCGCTGGACAGCAGGGTTTCGACATCTGGCGGATGTTACGCGCCTTCCTGGGACGGAGGGCTTGAACGCGCAGCAACAATTGAACTCGTCTCGCTCAAAGGGCTGTCAATCGCAGGTTCGAAGTTTACGCCTTTACCCCGGCAGACGGCGCTCGGAACGATAGTTTCGCTCGGAGTGCTACGACACGTGCCCTCATCTGGGGTCAAAACGAATGGCGATGCCGGCTGGCACAAGGTCACCTTCATGGAACGTGCGCCCGCCGGTCTTTCCTTGTGCCACCATATCGCTGAGGGCGGCTCGATAGCAGCGACTGATCGCTTAGTGAGCCGCCGCATTGCCGACACGATGGCCGGCGCTCTGCGTCGCATTCACAGTGTTTGCGGTATCTTTCCCCATGCCACGGATTGTATTGGCGCAGGCGCTAAGCGAAAGCATCATGCAGACGGTGGCGGCGATTACGGAAGCGGTCTTCATTGGGATTCCCCTTTTGGTTGAACAGGGTCATAACCGTTGAAGAGCAGATGGGTTCCACAAGCTTGACGCAACCAAGACGCGGTAAGCCGCCATAATACTGCCTCCCAAGATTTTATCACGGTCAGCCTCGCCTTCGGGCGAGGCTTTTTTCTTGAGCGCCTCCAGGTCGATGCGAAGCCTTTGAACGATCGGGTTAAAGGCTTGGAACGCACCATCACGCGGTTAGAGCCGACGGATTTCAACGGCTGGCGTGGAGACATCGCGCGCAGCTGACTGTGCCTGATCGGCGACGTTGCGAAAATGGAATGTCGTGCGCTTCAGACCTCGAAGCACCTTCGATGCTGGTAGGACTGCCCTGTCGCAAAGGCCTATTTTAATCGCCGCTCGCACGCATGCAGGTTGCGCCCCGCAGCGCGAGCAACGGTCGGCTGGAGATAGGGGAAGACGACGGACAGATCGAAGTGCGCGAGCAATCGACCGGCGCCTGAAAACTTTTCGAGTGATGGCGCGTTAGCTGGTACGAACGTAAAGGACCCATCCGCCATGATCCGCCAATTTCGGTTCGATATGCTTGCCAAGTGCGGCTATGTCGCACGGGGTATCGTTTTCCTTCTTGTCGCCGGGCTAGCCCTATTTTCCGGTGTGGCCCCTGAAACGAAATCGGCCCTCGCGACCCTTCTGGAACAGCCTCTGGGCCGGGTCTGGGTGGCATGGATCGGTCTGGGTCTTTTGGGGTTTGTGGCCTGGAGATTGGCCCAGTCCGTCGCCGACACAGATGGTCATGGGTTCGGCGCGAAAGCCGTGGCCATCCGGCTCGCCTTGCTTGGCAGCGCTGTGACCTATCTCGCCCTGGCAAGCTACGCGCTCGGACATGCCCTTTTTCCTTCTGGCGGGCGTGAGGGCGCTGGTGAGAAGGGGCTTGCCCACTGGATCATGTCACAGCCGTTCGGTTTTTATCTTGCCATAGCGGTGGGCCTCGGCTTCGTCGGCGGCGGCGCTATAACGGCTTCAAAGGGCATTACGGGGAAATTCGAGCGGTATCTGCGCTTTCCAGCCGCCAGCAAGGGTTTTCTTAGAGCCGTCTGCATCTATGGTCTCGTCTCTCGCGGCGTCGTTTTCGCTGTGACAGGCATGCTTTTCGTTTATGCCGGATTTCGGGTCGATCCGGAACAGGCTGGAAGTATGGGCGACGCGATGGCCTGGGTCCGGCAGCTCCCGTACGGGGCCATTCTTTATTTCGCTGCCGCAGCAGGTCTGGCCGCGTTTGGCATCTACAACCTTGTTGAGGCTCGATACCGGGTGATCCATAGACCTTCACTTGCAACGGCAAAGCGGTCAATGCCGGCAATTCGATGAGTTCCACGGCCGTCTGTGACCTTAAGGGTTCGAGAGCGCCGGAGTAGCGCCGATACTGATAAAACGCGCACGAAATCGCCTTTCGACAGGCAGGCGGCGGGGCAACGCCCTCTGCTTGCCTCCAGGGAATGCGTTGCCACGCCGGCCCAGATGTGTCGGTGCAGGCCGCATCCTATCTTCCGACGAGAGTTCCAACCACCTGGCATGCGGAAACTCCGCGGCCACCTGGTCGGTGTAGGCAATAGCGTATCCGCCGGCGTGCAGGTCATGGGCGAGCCGAGCGCCTATGTTTCCGGAGATAGGACGTCGCGGATGTCGGTGGCAAACATCGCTCGTAAAGACTGAAGGCGGCCTGCCGTTCGGCGCCGGTCCGGTGGCTCACTTGTCGTCATAGCGTTCGAGCAGGCGACGCAAATGTGCGTTCTGCTCAAGCAGTTTTGCGGAGAGCTGCGATCGCAGATCCTTAATTTGAAGTTCCAGTTCAATGGCCTCATCGAGGAACGTTTTTTTCTCCGCCGCCGGCTCTCCGGCCGCTTGTGTGACGCCAGATTGTTCCCGGCGATTTTCCCGCGTCCGAGCAGCCTTTGCCCTTTGCTTTTTTGTACCGCCTGGCGGAACTCCCGCGCCGTTTTCACCTGCGATGACGGTTGCGGTCGGCAAAGGTTGGTCATAAACCTTTAAAGCGGTGGCTTCTGACAGCTTGCCAACCAAAGGATCGGATTGGTCCACCCGAGCGGGTGGCTCGCCCGCCGCACCAGCTGAATCCGACCGTTCACGCGCATCGTTCTCATAAACGGTCGACTTAGATTCGATTGCGGCTTCTATTTCCGTTCGCAGAGTTGGATCTTGCCGGTATTCCTCCGCTCGTGGATCGGGTATCGCCACGATTTCATCGGCCGGTGCACTCGCTTCTGTCGCCTTATGGCGCGACGCAAAGTCCTTGATTAGCTTCCACGGTGATCTCATCACCACCTCCCGACTCGTTTTCTTAGTGCCATAGTACCGAGCCGGAGACCGGGCTTGCAATGCGAGCCCGGTCCTTCGTCATAAAACAAGATCAAGCCCTGTGGACCGGTTTGTTGACGATCAAACCAATCCGAGCTTTTTGCGCAGATCGGCGTTCTCGGCGCGGAGCTTGTCGGAGAGCGCCTTGCGCAGCTTCTGGTTCTCTTCTTCGAGCTTCAGAAGATCCGCAAAACCGTCGGTTTCCGGCGGGGTGGCCTCGACGGCCTGCGGCGCAGGCTTGGCAGGCTGAGCCTTCGAAACTCTAGGCTTCTTTGCAGGAACAGATGCCTTGGTGACGGTTGCGGTCGCCGCCGGGGCAACGGACGCCGTGGGCGCCGCGTTCTTTTTCGCCGGGCCGCGGGTCTTTTTGACCGGAGCGCTCACCGACGTATCGGCAACCGCTTCAGCGGCGGTCTTGGGCTTACGCGGCGCTCGCGTCTTCTTTTCTCTTGTTTTCGAAGACGCATCTGCGGACGCGGTCTCGACTGCAGGGGTTGGGTTCGGATCATCTGCCATCGGTAAATCCTTGCGGTTAGTAAAGTCGCTCGACCATATCAGTCGCCGTCAATAATCGTTGAAGATTATTTCGAACTTATTGACGATGGTTCAGCTGTTTGCCAACCACCTCTCCCCGTCAGTCCGAGGAACTGCCGACCCTATCACTGAAAATTACTGCCGTCCGGCTGGATGAGATAAGCGGACGGGTTCGATGGAGGAATGAACGAAAATCAGGAGCTGGCGGATCGATGGACTGAAGGGTGACGCGAGAAGCCCGGCTATTTGCCTCATTTTCTGAAATTGGCACGAACAAGCACGCCAGGGGCGACAGATCGACTGGAAACTGTGGAAATCTCGCTGAACGAGCGCCATCGCCGGTGTCGCCTCCATGACAATGGACGCGGTCGGTGTCAGGGATTGCGCATCAACGACGATGCGGAGAACGACATGACGACGACCAACGAAATCGCAGACAAGATTGCTGGCGAACACGGTCTGACGAAGGTACAGGGTAAGGCGATCGTCGAGGCGGTCCTCGCTTCGATCACCGAGGCAGCTCTTGCCGGCAACGAAACCTCGCTGCCGGGCTTTGGCAAGTTCAAAGTCAAGGCGACGCCGGAGCGCGAAGCACGCAATCCCTCAACCGGCGCGACGATCAA